>CALGMJ010000128.1 GCA_937958875.1 uncultured Verrucomicrobiales bacterium
CAGCTCGTCTTCTCCCCACTGTTCTCGAATAGCTTCTAGGATGGCCTTTCGATCTTGCTCTTGGTACCTCTTCACGATTTCTGCATCCGAGAGGGTCGAGTCTTGATCTTCTAGAGTCGCATAATATTGCGCATTTTTTACTTCCTCTAGGAAATACTGATTTTCCCTTTCATCCTTAAATTTTTGGTTACTAAGCCATTCTTCGTACTTACCTGGATCTTGTATTGAAAGCTGAGCTACCGCGGAGAGCTTTGCCTGATGAGCAAAGCTTCCATCTTTCAGAGTCTCCGCCCACTCCAGAGCCGTGGTGGGATCCTGCTCCGCAACGATGTTTACATAGCTCACAAGAGACTGTTCCGCTGCGGTGGTATCCTCGAGCGTATTGGTAAATTCCGCAAAAGCGACAGGATCTACGGCAACCCAAGAGCCATAGACTGATTCAAGAAAATCACGCCTACGGGGATCATCCGCAGGCAGAGCTTCGAGATCTTTTGCCAATCTCGCGCCATGGCCTGTTTTCACCTGACCCGAGAGCAGATGTCTTGTCGCTTCATAATCTCTGAGATGAGTTCGCTCTTTAAGGAATTGAATTGCCGCTGGATATTCCCTTTCCCCCCATCCTTCGAGCGTCTCGCCTAAAACTGCACGCACGACATCTGAGACCTGATTTAAATTGCCGATCAGATTGATCGCCTCCTCTCCCGAGTAGTGCTCTAACAAATACTTCGCAACGAGATCTTCTGGTGCAGAAACACCATATTGCACTATGAGTCCGTCCAAATGCTCAAGAGAATTCAGGACCGCAAGATGGTCCTTCTCTAGCCAAATCTGAAAAGCTTCAGCGACACCTTCATCAGTCGTTGAAGCATAGCCTTCCAGAAGACCAATCAAACATGGGTCTAAATGCTCAATCGCAATACCTGACCGAGCGGAAAGTTTCATCATCCGTGCTTCATCCGACCGTAAAGTCTGGCGATCTTGCCCTCGTGATCTTACTTCACCTTGGCTCGTATCTTCTACAGGGCCGCTAGCATTGAAGGAAAAGGCTAGCCATATGCCGAGAGCAAGAAAGCCACCTAAACCAATTAAGTAAATTTTCTTCATTATGATTTTGAGGCTTGCGCCTCCGCGCTGTTAAAAAGGGCAGCAACTTCCTCACGTGAAATAAAGACCCTCTGCTCTTCGAGAAGTGTGCCATTAGGGCGAGACACCACGATCCTGGCCGCTAGGCAGAGCAGCGAGCTCTTCTCATCTCGACCAAGAAATGACTGCTCTCTCTGCTGAGTGCGAGCATCGTACTTCTGTATCATTTTTTCTCCTCCAAGCGTGATTTCAAATCGCTCACCCTCGAAATTTTTAAATTTTAGAACAGCCTGAATTTGTTCTGAAGCGAGCAATCGCCGCTCATCAGGTAAAACTGGGGCGACATAGTGACCATCTTCAAAAAGAGTGCCTAGCAGAGTATCCACCTTTCGAGGAAGGGGAGAACCATCGTTTCCAGAAAAAGAATGATACGGAGAGGGCCGTTTTGCAGACCACTTCGCTTTTCCCCGCGGAGCTACGGTGATTTCTTGAATCCGGTTCACCGGATGAAAACGTCCATCCATCCACTGTGATAGCTGTGGACTGACAAAGAGGAAGGAACGATCCACCAAAAGAAGCTCCTGTTCTTCCTCTAAAAAGACAAACCGCCGAGCCACCGCACTGATACCCATGAGCTGGGCGTCATCTGGATTTGGGGGAAGATCGAGCTTCCCTAGACGAATGGTCCGGCCTTCTGAGCCCGCACTGAATTTCAATCTCACGGTATCTTGATCCTGAGTAGGAGGCCAAGATAGCTGGTGAGATTCTAAACTCTTCTGCGTGTAATCCATGACAAGACCGCGGGGTTCTGCTGCGAATAAAAGAAGGAGAGAATCGACCTTAGAACGAACCAATTTTAGCTCCTCACCTTGGACATGAGCAAACCACTGCTCATCTTTTTTCTCCATCAGGAGCTGATGTTGTGCGGTAACGATTTCAATCCGAGTCACCTCTGTGATTGACAAACCTTCAATTAAGGTCGCTTCAACTTTGGAGTCAGCGGATTGTGGCCGGCAAGACACGAGCAAAGATAAGACTATTAAGAAGCATGAAGCCGCACGCATCTATCGCAATATAAAAGCTATGATCTCCATCCCCTCAATAAGAGGAGATGGAAATTTTATAATATCAATAAATGATCAATAAAAATTGACCACTTTAGAATTGCCGGAAGGCATCATTCAGATCGAAGTTCGCAAAGCGCTTGAATCCTCCAAAACGGTTATTATTGAAGGGCCAAGGCCGCTGACTATAGCGTCCGAATAAGGGACGATTCCGTGCAGTTCCACAGATATTATTTCTGGTCTGTGTTTGTCGGCTCCCTATGAAGCGCCGAAAGCTTACGCAACCTCCAGTATTGAAGGTTGAGACATAACGAGAGTAGTTATTTAACCATCCTCGTGAATTAGGATTCGTGAAGGCATTGCCCGTCTGCCTAGCCGCCCAATAGTGGTTAAACTGATTCCCATCGGGAATGTTTTCCACCATATCGATCTCTTGCTGGTTATTATCCCCTGCTCCGTTCTGGCCAGTCCAGACCCACCAGGCAACCCAGGTATTACGACGATCTTGGCCAGGGCCGAAGCGCACGGTAGAACTCACTAAACCAGCACGCTGGCTCCAGCGAGAGATGAGACGAGCCCCACGAAAGAGCAGACCTCGCACACGCTCTGACCGGAGGAAGTGGCCCTGACTGAAGGCACCACGACGGCTCCGGTTAAACTCAATGCGCACAGTCTGGCCATTCACGTTGTTTGTCTCAACTCCATTCAAGTCTCGCCATCCGGTCATATTCCCGTTGTTGAAACTGAAGAATTCGGTCGCTGCATGAGCGGAACTCAGCAAACAACCCACGAGGGCTAGGACTACCCCAAGCCTATTTTTTCTTGTTCTTATTTTCATGTAATATGTGTGTGTAATTCTCACTTTCTACTAAAAAATTTCAGCAGAAATTGAGTCTCTCACACTCATATAAAAACTTCGTCCGTCAAGAAATTTTGACACCTTAAATAATAGAAGATTTTCTGCACAAATCCTCTATTCCAGACATAGTCCATTACGGGTAAATGCACTTTATATCTATAGAATAAGGACAAAAACATCATCTTAGCGGAGAGCCTCCATCATTCGGAGTGCTTCCATATTTTCCTTCACCGCATGGACTCGATGAACAAGAGCTCCACCAGCCCGCGTGTATGCAGTGAGCGCGATCGTAGGATTTTCTCGGTAGCTCAGATTCATCTCTCCCAGAACGTGACCGATGAATGACTTACGGGAGAGGCCCATGAGAAGAGGACGTTGATGAATAGCAAGCTCAGGAAGAGAACGTAGAAGGGCGAGATTGTGCTCCACGGTTTTTCCGAAGCCAATACCAGGATCAAACAGGACCCGCTCTTCTGAAATGCCAGCCTGAGAAAGACCCTCAAGACATTGACGAAAGGTCTCGTGCACTTCTTCGATGACATTCTGGTAGACAGCCTGCTGCTGCATGGTCTGAGGAACGCCTTTCATGTGCATGGCTACCAGCCCGCAGGAAGTATCTGCGCAAACCTCAATCATTTCAGGATTCCGAAAGCCAGAGATGTCATTGACGATATCTACCCCTGCCGCAAGAGCAGCACGTGCAATGTGCGGCTTTGTGGTATCGATCGAAAGCGCAACATCTGACTCAGCGCGGAGACGTTCGACGACAGGTAGAACCCGCGCGAGTTCCTCAGCTGGTGACACAATTTCTGCTCCAGGGCGGGTTGATTCCCCACCGATATCAAGAATTTCTGCTCCTTCGGCGATCATTTTTAGACCATGGGCAACGGCAGTTTCGATCTTATGAAAACGTCCCCCGTCTGAGAATGAGTCCGGCGTCACATTTAAAATGCCCATGATGAGACCTCGCTGAGAGAGATCCCACGAGAATCGTCCGGCATTCCAAAGGTGCTGACTTCCGGTATTGCGCTCCATTCTTTGACTTCGCAGAATGTCTGCCTACACCCAGTCGATCACAATGAAAAAAGAACTTCTCACCTCACTTACGCTACTCTCTCTTCTGATCTCACCAGGTCATGGTGATGAAGATCTATGGGAATCTAAAGGGCCTCACGTTAGAATCAAACGGAATGACCAAGATGGCTCACATGTCGTCTTCAAGCGCACTCCAGATGACGCCAAACTCGTCAAAACGACAAAAGATCAGAATGGCACTATCAAGATGACTGCTATTTATTATCGAAACCCGAAAGGCTTTTTGACAGCGGGGCGAATCTTTGATGGGACGGGGAAGAAACTCTATCGGGTGAAATACGGCTATGATCGGAAAACTGGACTGCTGGTGGCTGAAGATATGTTCGATGCACGTTCACCGTTCATGAAATTCGACGATAGCGGTAAGCGAAAGGAATTTCCCGTGCGCCGCATTTACTACTTCTACGATGCCCAGGGGAACCAATCCAAGGCGATCTCACTCGTAGCCAGGAAAGGAAAAACGGCCGAAGAAGTCTTCGGGGATAAGGATTACGTGCAGGAGGAGTTCGATGAAGGGAACTCAACACGCCCGGACCAAAATCCATTCGATTCTGAAAAAAATAAGCGTTAAAGCATGAATCCTGAGCGGACTCTTTTCAGCTTGGTCGCAATCGGCCTAACCTCAGCTGGCTATTTATACGGAGATTACTGGAAAAAAAAGGGTGTTCCCAAGGAAAGGGCAGAACCTCAAAATCAGGCTGAACTCGTTCGAGAGAATGATGGCCTGAGGGATGAAATCGCACAGCTCCGTTCTCTTCTTAGCGGCACCCCATTACCCATTCCAGAAGATCTCATCAGCTTTGTCGAAAAAGATCTCGGGCTCGCATTTAAAAAACCACCTACCGCGGAACTCGCATCTCCAGCTGATTTCCGTGATACGGTAGAACAGAATCTAAACCTCGTATACGGTCAAGATGGCCTCGGCACCATGGAGAGAACATGGGAGCTACTCGGGCTTCTTCCTGCAGGGCAGAATTTACTGAGTCAGTGGATTGTCATCGAGACCGTAGGAGCTCGTGGTATCTTTGATCTGACCACGGGAAAAATTCTTCTCGCAGAGGATTACCAAGCTGGAAGTATTCAAGAAACAGGGGTGCTCGTAAGACTCCTCGTGCGCCAGCTCCTCGCCCAGAATTCTCCTAAAACAAGCTGGTCCAGCGAAGACGAATGGAACGCCTGGCTAGGCACCACTCGCGGTGCCGCGATCAATGTGGAAGCTCGTTATCTACGCAGGCGCGGTGAGCCCGCCAGCATTGATCGAGCTCGTGAAGACATTCTCTCCGTACTTCCTTCAGCAGTGCAGGGCTTAGCAAATTTCCCCTACCTCGAAGGGCACGATTTTGTGGAATCGCACTACCTCAAGAGCCGTAGCGCCCTGCTACAAATTCTGCAAAATCCAGCCCAGGCAACCCTGACCATTATTCGCCCGGATCATCCTGCGCCCCCTCAACGCCCGGTATCTATTGCTCAGAATGGCCAGTCGACAAATCGTATCGGGGCTCTTGGGCTCAGACTCTTGCTCGATCCCATTCTCGGGATGGACCGCGCGTCCCGCTTCGCGGCTGAATGGCGGAGTGACGAATACCTTTATGACCAAGACCGCTTACGCTGGCACTTAAAACTGGGAAGTACGGAACTTACCGAAGAACTTCATTCCCTTTTCGAAAAAGAAGCCCTTCCCATCCTACGTAAAACTCAGCCCGAGCGGACAATTGAAATCTCCTATGAAGGGTCTCGCTTCACATTCATTAACTCTCCTAAAAATCCATGATTGCTAAGAAAGTCATCTTCACTGGGCGTGTGCAGGGCGTGGGCTTCCGCTATGCGACCAAGCAGTTAGCCCTGGGGTTCGAAGTGGTAGGCACGGTAAAAAACCTCAGTGATGGCACGGTAGAACTACGAGTCCAAGGAGAGGCCGAGGAAGTGGAAGAATTCATTACGGAGATTTCTCAAGAATCAGACCTAGTAGGTTTCATCAAAGAAGTCGCCATTTCCACCATCCCTGAAATCGATGACCGAGGATTTAGCATCGCTCATTAAGCTTCTGCACTAGGGCGTATCAGAAGTGCTTTTACAGCAATCCCTAGTCCAGCAATGACAAAGAGGCAGGGAAACCATATCGAATAAAGCGGAGCCTTTGTTTCGTGCTGGAGCACAGCCTGACTGGGATCAGCCGGATTGACGTAGGCCGTGACTTCTTGGCCGATACGGAATTGCTCCGCTATTCCCTTTGCCCGCGCCTTTTCTTTTGCCCACGGGTTTTCCCGCAGCTTCAGACGCTCTCCAAGATAAGATTTCCCATTAAAGGGATATTCATACATCAGCTTAAGCGAATACTCACGTGGGATCTGCGGTCCGAGCACCCGATCCTGAACCGCTGATTCAAGAACGGTAGCAGAGACCTCCTGCCATTGCCTTGTCTCCCGCGCAGAGGCATAGCCCTTCCACAGCCAAGCAACAAAGATGCCCCCCATCCCAGCCACCGCTAGCCCAATGAACACTAGATAGAGTTTTCCTCCGAGATTCTGCGTCTTCACAGAAAGAGCGGTAGCATAAACCCCTCTCCTCGCAAGACCGGGGCTTGCATGATGATGAAAATCCAGCGACAAGTCTTGCCATGAGCACATTTGCCGAAACCGTGATGGAAGATCTTAAGGCCGCGATGAAAGCGAAAGACACCGTCGCACTCGCCACTCTACGCGCCCTGAAAACTGCCTTGACCAATGCGGCCATCGAGTCAGGAAATAAGGATAACATCGTCTCTGATGCCGACGCCTTAGCCATCGTGCGGAAGCAAATTAAACAGCGGAATGATTCCATCGAACAATTCGAAGGAGCAGGCCGCCCAGAACTCGCCGAAGGGGAAAAAGCAGAAATCGTGGTATTAGAAAAATACCTTCCAGCCGCCCTCAGCGCTGAAGAAATTTCCACAATTGTGGAAGCTGCTGTCAGCGAAACCGGAGCGAGCTCTCGCGCTGATATGGGCAAGGTCATGAAAATCGTGCAAGAAAAAGTCGCCGGTCGTGCCGATGGGAAGACTCTCTCTGCCGAGGTCATGAAGCACCTTTCCTAGTCTCAAAAAAGACGAATGTCGCACGCTGCCATCATCGTCGCCTCTGGTTCCAGTCGGCGCATGGGCTTTGACAAGCTCGCCGCCGAGTGGAAAGGACGCCCCGTGCTCTGGCATAGTGTGCGCGCATTGAGTCAACTCCAAGAAATCAGCCAGGTAGTGGTGGTCACCCCAGAGGAACGCTTTTCTTGGCTCACGGATCTGGGAGAAAAACTCACTCGGGTCGATGGTGGCTCTGAACGCCCTGACTCTGTTTACGCCGGACTTCAGGCCCTTCATCCAGAGATCACCCATGTGGCGATCCATGATGGAGCCCGCCCTCTCGTGGCAGGGAGCGATATTTTGGCCGCCTTCTCCGCCGCAGAAACTACCGGTGCCGCGTCTCTCGCCCGCCCAGTGACGGAAACTTTGAAACGTGCTACCTCAGATGGACTCACTATCGAATCCGTTTCTCGTGATGATCTCTGGATCATGGAAACTCCGCAAATTTTCTCAAAGGAACTCATCCTAAGCGCTTACGAAAGTGTGCCACGAGGAGATGCCTCCATCACCGATGAAGTTTCCGCTCTTCAGCTCCTGGGAAAAGGGACACAACTAGTCTCCAGCCAGTACCCGAACCCTAAAATCACCTTTCAAGCTGATCTCGATCAGCTTCCAGAGGAATAGACCGAGCCATACCACTAGTTCGTCAGATGAGTGTATTTTAAAAGTCACCGCTGACTCAAGTGTGCCCCGTTTCTCTTTTTAGGAAAACTCCCATTGATCTCTTTTGTAGCAAGATTTTCTTCAGGCTGTAATCTACCTAATGAGTATGAAACGTAGACAATTCCTTCAAAAATCCTCTTCCTGTAGCGCCTATCTCGCCGGCCTTTCAGCCCTAGGCCTCAACGAAATTTTCGCCAAAGAAACGGCAAGGAAAACTGTCAGCACAGAGAAGTGGGCTCGGCTCGAGGAGATCGCCCCTGGCATCTGGGCCGTCATTTCCACCGCCTTTTCATCCAAGGACTTCACCACTGTTTGCAATAGCGGAATCATTGCTGGAAAGAAAGGCACCCTCGTCATTGAGGGCACGATGAGCCCGAAGGGTGCACAGTGGATCTCAGCTCAAGCTGAAAAACTCACTGGACGCGCACCCACCGACCTCGTCGTAAGCCACTTCCACGGGGACCACGTCAATGGCCACCCCGGCTACCCAAAACCCCGCACTTGGGTCACTCCCTCGACTCGGGCAGCTGCTGAAAAAAACTTTATAAAAGCCAAACCACCGATCGCGAAATTTCATGACGTGCAGGCACTCAGCACCACCGAGCCCACCCAAATTGATCTCGGTGGACGCACCGTCACCATTACTCCGCGCAGTGGTCATACCGCAAGTGATGTCACCATCGAAATCTCAGACCCACAGGTGATCTGGACAGGAGATCTATATTTTAACCGGATCTTCCCAAACTACGGCGATGCCATCCCAGATCAGCTTAACGACTTTGCAAAGCATCTCCATGACATGGACAACTCCGCCATCATCGTTCCCGGCCACGGCCCCATCGCTGATCAGGCCGCGATCAAAGTCTACCGTGAATTTCTTCAAGAAATCGAAAACGCCAGTAAAGCAGCATACAAAACAGGAGCGCCAGCGAAGGAAGCAGCCAAAGCCTATCAACTCCCAAAAAATCTCGATGATTGGCTCGTCTGGTCCCCTAGCAATATCTCACGCGCCTTCGATGCCTGGTATCGCATTTTGAAAAAGTGAAGTCCCAATATCCCCCTGAAACTGCTGAAAATTATCCTGTCTCATCGTGCTCGTAGCCATCATCGCAGCGAGTAAGAAGATCCCACTCAGCGCTACCACTAGGATAATTCCCGAAGCCATGGTCTGTCGTTTACTGAAACCATTTTCGGGATTTTCTTCCATCTTCACCGTCCATAAACTCTAGATAACGGGAACGATAATCAAAAAGAATCCCCAGTTTTTTATAACTGATAGATACGAAGGAAGAGCCTCACTCTCATGGTGACCAGTCGCTTTTAAGATTCCTAGAAAAAGCAACATCCCACCGACGATCAAAATAATCTGGACCTAAAGTATGCTGCGCGTGAATGGCATAAAATTTGGACTCCTGCACAGGAAGGAGGAACGACTGGACGCAGGAGACGTGACGGAGTAGCCCACTTACAGGACGACTTTGGGGAGCTCACTTCGCCGACAGGATTACGCCTACGACCCCGCCATTA
>CALGMJ010000129.1 GCA_937958875.1 uncultured Verrucomicrobiales bacterium
ACACGGCGAACAAATCGAACTCACTTTCCCCAGCGGCCTTACCCTCTGCATCCAGTCAGGCCACAATCACCCGCGGACGTCATGATCCTCACTCACAGCGTCAAGGTCTGTCTTGCCACCCAGCCCTGCGATCTGCGCAAGAGCTTCGACACCCTGAGCTGCGTCGTCGAAGAACAACTCAAGGAAGACCCGCTCTCATCCAAGCTCTTCGTCTTCCTCAATAAGCGGGCCGACCGGGTCAAAATGCTCTACTGGGATGGCACCGGACTTTGGATTTTAATGAAACGTCTTGAACGAGGAGTTTTCTCCCGTCCGCAGGGCAATGATCTATCCAAACCTAAGCTTCAGCTCAAACCCGAAGCCCTCGAAATGCTCCTCAGTGGCATTGATCTCAAGGATGGTTTCCAGCGCCCCTGGTATCAAAACTCAGACTAAGAATCCCTTCGTACTTTATCTTTTTATAATTTCATAAAGCACTCCTGATTGGCATTCGGAGTGCTTTATTTTTTGCCGTGAGTGAAGAGCTGACCGAGGACCAGAAAACCATCCAGGAACTGCGCGAGCATATCCTTAAGTTGGAACAGCAAATCGTCTGGTTCAATCGTCAACTCTTCGGCAGTAAGAGTGAGAAGCTCAACCTCGCCACCCATCCTGACCTCTTCAACCCCGACGGCTTGGGAAAGCCCGAAACCTCCTCCGAAGACCCATCGGAGGAGGACGCAGACGAAAAAAAGGAAGTCAAAAAACGTAAGACCAGCACGCGCAAACCACGAGCCGAAGGGCTCCCCGAGCACCTGCCCGTCCATACCGTCTTCATCGATCCCGAAGAGTATCTGCAGAACCCCAGCGCCTGGCGCCTGCTCAAAGAAGAGCCCCGTCGTCACCTAGGCAAAGACCCCGGCACCTTTTACATCGAGGAGCGCATTTACCGCACCTGGGTGCCCAAAGAAGCCTCATCTGAAGAGAAAGCCGTCGTCGCCCCGGCCCCCGCCACCATCATCGACAAAGGCTTCTGGCTCCCTGACCTCATCAGCGAAGTTCTCTGCAACCGCTTTCTCTACCATTTACCGTACGACCGTCAGAGTAAGCTTTACCAAAGCCGCCACGGCGTCCACCTGCCCAAGCAAACCATGAGTGACGCTGCCCGTCACGTTGCCGGACAATGCCGAGTCCTCATCGACCTCATGAAACGTGACATGCTTCAATGCGGTTACCTTCGTGCCGATGAAACAGAAGCCCGCTTTCGCGATCCTGATAAACCCGGCACCACCGGACGCGGACGTTTTTGGCTCTACAAAGGACTGAATGGAAACGTCATCTTCGACTGGCAACTCGGTCGTAACCACCACCACTTCTTCGACTGGATCGGTGACGATTTTCAAGGAGTCCTCGGCAGTGACGCCTACGAAGCCTACCTTGTCTACACCCGGGCCCAGCGTCTCAAAGGTCGCGACATCCACCGTGCTGCCTGCCTGGCTCACGTGCGGCGGAAGTTTGAAGAATCCCTCAAACACAAACCGCACTTGGCCAAATGGTTCCTCAAAATCTTTGGGAAACTCTATCAAATCGAAGCCACCCTCAGAGCGCTTCAGGCTGACGACACAGCCACGGCCCGCTATCGAGAAAAGCACAGTCTTCCTCTGATTAAACTCCTCCAAAAAGCCAGCCTCTACCTTCGTGACCGCCACGCTGGGCGTCCTGCCGGACGTCTGGGCAAAGCCGTGCGCTACCTTCTCAACCAAGGGCAAGACCTCGAAACCTACCTGCACCACGGCCAAGTTGAAATTGATAATAACGGTATCGAGCGGGATGTCCGTCCATTGGCAGTCGGTCGTAAGAACTGGCTCGTTATCGGAAGCCCGGAGGCCGGTGAGCGTAGTGCGGTCCTCTACAGCCTGCTCATCAGTGCCCGTCATCACGGAGTTGACCCTGAGACCTACCTGCGAGATCTCATCGAACGTCTTCCCAGCTGCGGGAGTGATGAAGGCTCCCTCCGGGAACTGCTCCCCGAGAACTGGGCCGCCACCCATAAAGCTGAGAAAGCGCAGCAAAGCCCTGCCGCAGCCTAGCCCGCCTCAACCGGGTGTCTAATCCTACAGGAATCTCGAAACCGACAAGGGGCTGCCCGGACGCTTACGTTTAAGAGCTCAAGGTCTTCCGTGAATGCTCGCCGTCCCACGAGGAAAAGTTCTAGATTATCTGAAAAAGTAAGATCGAGACTGGCTTGAGGAAGAATATTGATTTCGGGACGGTTTGTAGGTTCAACGATCTCAAAACTGAAATAGTTATCATCTGGATCTAGACTGAGTTCTGGATTTTCTGTCATAAGGCTAGCACCACTGACTTCGCTATTTGGAAGCTCCAGAGTTTTCACGGTGGAACTCGAATTCAAAGGGTTTGTCCCAAACGCAAATTCGAAAAGGTTTGGCAATCCGTAAGCGCTAAAGCTAGCACCTCTATTCTTGGCGAGCATAGGTGTCATAGACTGTAGAGCTATGACACTTATGAATGAACTCTCTACTGCCGAGCCGGGCACCCTCATCAAATCTGAT
>CALGMJ010000130.1 GCA_937958875.1 uncultured Verrucomicrobiales bacterium
CAAAGCTCCCGGCATGACCTCTCACGACGTTGTCGCCATCGCTCGGCGTCAGCTTAAGATTAAGAAAATCGGTCACTGTGGCACTCTCGATCCCATGGCGACCGGGCTCCTGATGCTCGTCATCAATAAGGCCACCAAAATTCAGGACCTCCTTATGTCCGAGGATAAAACCTATCTTGGCACCATTCACCTCGGGAAAACCACCTCTACTCAGGATAAGGAAGGCGAGGTCGTAGAAGAAAATGAGGTCCCGGATTTCTCGCAGGACCAAATCACAGCGGCTTTCGAGCAATACACCGGCGACTTCGAGCAAATCCCGCCCATGGTTTCCGCCATCAAAAAAGACGGAGTCCCACTCTATAAACTCGCTCGTAAGGGGAAGGTCGTGAAGCGCGATCCTCGTCCCGTCTTTGTCACAAATTACGAGGTTTCCCGCACCGAGCTTCCCGAGATCGACTTCACTGTCGATTGCTCAAAAGGCTTCTACGTCCGCACCTACGCTCACGATATTGGTCAGACTCTTGGTTGCGGTGCACACCTTTCCAATCTTCGTCGCACCCGCTCTGGTCGTTTCACGCTTGAGCGCGCAGTCCCCGTCGATGAACTCAAAGAAGCCTCCGCTGAAAAACTGCTCGCATCCATGATTTCTCTTGCTGAAATCTCACTCATGCGCGGAGCTTAGCCGATAAGATAAGACTTGCTTCTTGCCCCTTGCTCCATACTTCTAACCCGCAACCACCATGGACCTAAACGAAATCAAAAAAATCATGAAGCTCATGGACGACCATGGCCTCTCCCACTTCCAATTCGAGAAGGAAGATTTCAATCTAAAGCTTAAAAAAGGCAGCGATCTTGAGGATCTTCAAAAGGCTCTCTCCTCCCTTTCTGTTGCTGCTCCTGCGGCTGCTCCCGTTGCCGCCCCAGCTCCAGCCATCGCTGCTCCTGCTGCCTCTGGCGCTCCAGCTGAAGCTCCCGCCGCTACCGGAGAAGAAATTAGTTCTCCCATGGTGGGCACTTTCTACCGTAAGCCAAACCCTGACTCTCCAAACTTCGTCAGCGTAGGCGACGCCGTCTCCGAAGGGCAGACCATCTGCATCATCGAGGCCATGAAGGTCATGAACGAGATCAAGGCCGAAAAATCCGGCATCATTAGCGAAATTTGCGTCGAAGACGGAAATTCCGTCCAATTCGGAGACCCTCTCTTCCGCCTCAAGTAATCTCTTCTTGATTGAAGACCGCAGGATACAGGCTCCGAATTTTCAGTCTTAAAAACTTCGCGCCTTCGCGTCTTTGCGGTTCGAATTTCCCGTCACCATCAATCTCATGTTCTCTCGAGTCTTAGTCGCTAATCGGGGTGAAATCGCCCTTCGTATCATCCGCGCCTGCCGTGAACTCGGCGTCGAATCCATCGCCGTTTACTCTGAAGCAGACGTCGACTCCATGCACGTCCAGCTAGCAGATCACGCTGTCTGCATCGGCCCCGGACCTAGTAAGGAAAGCTACCTCAAGCCGGATCGTATCATCGCCGCCGCTGAGATCATGGAGGCTGATGCTATCCATCCCGGCTACGGATTTCTCTCTGAGAACGCCCGCTTCGCTGAGATCTGCCAGTCGTGTAATATCGAGTTTATCGGACCCTCCGCCGAGACCATTCGCACCATGGGCGATAAGAACACCGCCCGTGCTACCGCCCTAGCCAATGGCGTCCCTGTTACTCCAGGCTCTGATGGTATCGTCAAAGACGCCGCCGAGGGCCTCAAGCTCGCCAAGGAAATCGGCCTCCCTGTCATGATCAAAGCCACCGCCGGAGGTGGGGGGAGGGGAATGCGCCCCGTCATGGAAGAGAGCGAATTCGAAGCCATGTTCAACGCCGCTTCTCAGGAAGCCGTCGCCTGCTTTGGAAATGGCGATTGCTACCTCGAAAAGCTCGTCCTCAATCCTCACCACATCGAATTTCAAGTCCTCGCCGACACCCACGGAAATTTCCTCCAGCTCGGCGAGCGCGATTGCTCCATGCAGCGTCGTAACCAGAAAATCATCGAGGAATGCCCATCGCCTCTCATCTCTCAGGAACTCCGCGAGCGCATGGCTGAGGCCTCCGCCCGCCTTATCAAAGCTATCGGCTACAAAAACGCCGGCACCATCGAATACCTCGTCGATGAAAATGCCAATGACTTCTATTTCATGGAAATGAACACCCGGATCCAGGTCGAGCACCCGGTCACCGAGGAAGTGATGGGCTGTGAACTCATCAAGGAGCAGATCCGCATCGCCGCTGGTGAGCCCGTCTCCGAGCATGTCCTTAGCGCCGAACCCCGTGGCCATTCCATTGAATGCCGTATCAATGCCGAGGATCCCTACAATAATTTCGCGCCCAGCCCGGGAAAGATCGACCTCTGGTATGTTCCCGGCGGAAAAGGCGTCCGCGTCGATACTCATGCTTACAGCGGCTACACCGTTCCGCCGCATTATGACTCCATGATCGCTAAGCTCATCGTCACCGCTTCCTCTCGTGAGGTCGCCATCGCTCGCATGAAGCGTGCCCTCAGTGAGTTCACCATCCGTGGCATTAAAACCACCATCCCATTCCAGCAGGAAATCATCGATCACGATGATTTCAAAAACGGAGAATACGGCATCTCCTGGGTCGCCGAATTCCTAGAATCAAAAAATTCTTAACCTCCAGTCTCTCCCCCCAACGAACCAACCACGAAACCCGAAATTTACGAAAACCAGGATCTCACCCATCCTCATTCCTTTTCGTAAATTTCGTCCCTTTCGTGGTTGATCTATTTTTACTCAGCCATGTCCAAAATCTTCACCGAAAACCACCGCCTCTACGGAATTTGTGACCTAGGCTACCTGAAAAAAGAAAACGCCCTTCAAGTTTCACGCCAACTTCTCCAGGGCGGCATCAAAATCCTCCAGCTCCGAGCCAAAGGCCACGACCCCTCTACCCTCATCGAGCTCGCTAATTCTCTCCGTCACCTTTGCGACGAATTTGACGCCACCTTCATCGTCAACGATCATCCTCAACTCGCTCTCCAGAGCCAAGCCCACGGCCTCCACCTTGGCCAGGACGACGGTCCCCTCGCTGAAACCAAAGCCAACCTAGGCGACTTCGGCCAAACGATCCTCTACGGCCGTTCCACCCATTCCCCAGTCCAAGCCGAGGCCGCCCTCGCCGAGGGCTTCGACTACATCGGCTTCGGCCCTCTCTTTCCCACCCCCACCAAAAAAGGCCGCCCCGGTATCGGTCTCGAAAACATCTCCGCCGTCCAATCCACCATCGGCCAGCAAATCCCCGTCTTCTGCATCGGCGGCATAACCCCCGAAACTC
>CALGMJ010000131.1 GCA_937958875.1 uncultured Verrucomicrobiales bacterium
TGAACACACCGCCTCCGCAATGTCTACAATGGCCGTGGTACGGAACGGTATGTCTGGTGGTGAGAGAGGTGGCGGGGGGGATCCCGTCGCCTACTCGATCTCAGTTTGACTCATCCCACTTGGGGTCAGTCAGAGTCTTCAGGAAAGAGACGAGAGCCTTTTGATCCTCTTTTGCCAGCATGAGTCCTAGTTTTGGGTGCTTGGCGAGATGTGGAGAGAGAGTTTTGCTCTGGGGCAGAGGTCCCGAATAGTGAGCAATGACTTCTTCAAGCGTGCTTAGGCTGCCATCATGCATATATGGCGCTGTGCTTGCGATATTTCGGAGGCTAGGGGTGGCGAACTGGAAGAGGTGACGTTCTTCCCCCGTGGCTTGGAAGCGGCCAAGGTCTGAGCCTTGTTTAAGTCCATTATTGTGGAATTGATGATCAGAAAAATTCGCTCCTCCGTGACAGTGGAAGCAGTCGGCTCCGAATTGCTGAGTACGTGGTTCGTATTCAGTGAAGAAGAGTTTCATCCCGCGTTGCTCTATGTCTGATAAGGTTGCTTTTCCTGCCATTGCTTGATCAAATTTTGAGTCATAGCTTGTTAGGCTGAGTAGGTAGTTTTCGAGAGCGAGGCCTAGCTTTTGCGAGGTGATGGGGCCGTGTCCAAACGCTTTTTCAAAGCCAGCGCGATAAGATGGTTCTTGATGAAGTCTAGTGGTGACTTCTGAGAGCGTGGATCCCATTTCGGTGGGGTCTTTGATGGGGTGTAAGACTTGGTTTCGTAAGCTGTGTGAGCGTCCATCCCAGAAGAAAGAGTTTTTCCAGGCTAGGTTAAAGAGGGGCATCGAGTGTCTTTTGCTTAGCTGTCCATTGATGCCAATAGATTGAGGTCGAGAGTCAGAGAAGGCTTTTTCTGGAGAGTGACAGCTCGCACATGAGATCTTGCGATTTGCGGAAAGGATGGGGTCAAAAAAGAGTCGTTCACCGAGTTCTACTCGCTCGGTGAGCAAAGGATTGTCCCTAGGAAGAGGTGGGATGGGAAAGTGGCGACTGGTCTTAAATGGGAAGGGAGTAAATGTCTTTGGTAGAAAGAGAGGGGGAAGAAGCTCTTGCTGTGGTTGGGTAGAGATCGAGCTGGTTTGAGTGAGGGTGAGAGCATTGGGTAAATTTGATCTCAGCGAGTGGGAGATCGGGTCATTAGGGTGGGAGTGGCTTGAGTGACCGTGTGTTTCGAATGAGATCGAGTTTTGAGAGTTGAGTAATGCTTTCAGATCAAAGCTGAAATTTAAAAGGCTGCCTGGCTGTATTATTGCTGCTTTGAAAGACAGTGGGGTCCGGTTTTGTTCGTTCGCGAGATGAAAGACGAATCCTTTCAGGGACTTGTCTTTTCGGCGATATTTCCCTTCGAGAGCCATGAAAATGAAGCCCTGCTGCCAATCCCAATGGAGTTGGTTTAGATTTGGATTCAGAGCATGGTGAGCTGGAAATTTGGTAGGGCTTTCAAGGTTAACTAATTTTGGTAAGCCTAGTGAAAAACGTAATGCCTGATAATTTCCAACTGGGACTTGAGATAGGGTAGCTGTCGTACGACGTTTACCAAAGTCGAGGTAGGCATACTGTTCTGGTAGCTCGAGCCAACTTCCGTTGTCTTTTTGGAGAGCGAACTGGCTCAGTAAGAAGCTCCAGCGAGTTAGGGAAAGCTCCTCTTGAGCTTGGTATTTCAGTGAGTGAAGCTGAAGGGGATGTTCTCCAAATTTTGGCTGAAAGTGGAGCTGGATGGTTCCGGCTCTCACAGTCTGGATGAGAGCTAGAAGGAATAGGAGTTGGAGCCTGGGTGGCATTAATTCTCTATCGTGAAGGCTTCATTTAAGCCGTAGGTTCTTCGCTGTGGTCCGGTGAAGATGATTTCTGCGGTAACTGTTCCGGGAAAGTTTGAGAGGAGGAAGTCAGCTTCAGCGACGTAGCGGCTAGGTCTACTCAGTGATGAGCCTGCGACTCCTCCGATGGTGATACTCAGGAGATCTCGATCGGTGCCGGGGACGGATGGTTCAGCCGTGGGATCGAGGTTGAATGTGAGTCGAATCATTTCCCCAGCCATTCCTCTGTCGGGGCTTACTGAGGTGATACCCGTGGCTGTTGTGCTTGTGTCAGGGCTGAGTTCTTCGTGTCGTGCGATGAGAGCATCATAGGCGAGCTGGTCAGCAGGAGTGAGTCCTGCGGAAATGAGTTCGCGGTTTTCAAGAGGATCTTCACTTAATTGATAGAGCTCTTCTCGGCCATCCTGGTAAATGATCAATTTATAGTTTCCCTGTCGGATAGCACGGCCTGGATCATCTACGTTGCCAAAATTTTCCAGAACGACTCCACCATTAACGGAGCCACTCCCATTGAGGACTCCAAAAAGTGAGCGTGAATCCAGTGAGATTCCCTCAGGAATCACAGTGTGGGGATTGATTGCAGCAAGGTCTAGGATCGTGGTGTATAAGTCAGTGCATTGGACAGGGTCATTACAGGTGCCTCTTGCTCTGATATCTGGGCCCAGCGCAATGAAAGGAACTTTGATGCCGCCTTCATATAAAGTGCCTTTTGCTCTTTGGCCTAGCACTGGGGTCTGAGCGACATTTCCAGGAGTTCCGTTATCTCCGATCAGGAGTATGTTGGTTTCATTAAGATCGATGTTGGCTAATAATCTGCCAATTTCCGTATCCATTGATTCGAGTAAACGCTCGTAGTTTCCGCGAGTTCCTCCGCCTTGAGAGCCTGAGAGAATAAGAGAGGAGGGGGCTTCATCAAAAGGCCCATGAGGTGCGTTGAACGCGAGCCAGCATAGCCACGGGGCGTCTTCTGCATTTTCGATAAAGGCAAGAGCATCATTGACCTGATCTGTGGTGGTAAAGGTGCTGGTGTTCGGGGTGCTGACCCCATTGATGGTCTTTGTCCAATTGGTATAGCTTTCTACTCCCGATGTTAAAGTGCCGCGGAATTCATCCCAGCCACCGAGAGTTCGAGGGCCGTCATCGCCTCCTCCGAGGTGCCATTTTCCGATGGACGCAAGACGGTAGGGGGAATTTGCGGCAATGAAGGCTTCAGGAAGGGTAAACTCAGCTTCGGGGAGATTTGCTCCACCTGGGGAGCCAATTCCGTGGCGGAAGGAGTAGCGTCCAGTAATTATCCCCGCGCGAGTCGGAGAGCAGGTCGGCTGAGCGTAAGCATTGGTGAAGCGGAGTCCTTGCTCGGCCATGTTGGCAAGGTTTGGCATCGAGGCATGGTTCGTGGTGAGAGGATTATCGAGTGGACTGGAGTCTGTGCCCCAGTCGTCGACGATGATGAGGAGAATGTTGTTCTGCTGCGGTGTTGGAACTGCAGCGAGATCAAATCCCTCGCTGTCATAGGGGGCGATTTCTAAAAGTTCGGAGCGATAGAATTTCCTCTGCTCGGTAGGCTCCGAAAAGGTGAGAGAGGTATCGGATTGTGAGGTCCGTATAGTTTCCCAGCTCGTAAGATTTTCACTTGATTGTGAGAGATAAACGCCGCCTTCAATCGTGCTCCACCGGAGGGTGACTTCATCATTTTGGTGAGTAATTTGCGTGGTTAAAGGGGCTTCAGGGCCTCCTTCGAAAATAATGGTCGCCTCAGCTGGAACCTCTGTGGCTGGCCCCCCGCGGGGCGATCCATAGAATGTTCGGCCGATGTTGTAAGGAAATTTGGGGGTGCCATCAGCTTCGATGGAAACGAAGTAGGCATAGACTCCATTTGGAAATTCTGGGGTGATGCAGAAGCGGCCATTATGTTCATCGAGATCAAAATCTGAGCCCAGTATTTCTCCGGTATCTCCACGGTATTCGTAGTCTTCCAGGTAGTGGCCCAGGATAAATTCTTCACTGACAGGTGGTCCGTATTGATCAGGGGAAAGCTGTTCAGGGAGGTTTTGAGTTCTTGCGGCGTAGGCGGGAAGTGTTTGGCGTTGTGTGATCGCACGGCGGCGAAAGCCTGAGCGCATGAGGACGACGTTACTTCCAGAATCGGTGGCATCTTGGTAGCCGTATGGGCCGTAAAGCGGATGGCCATCACTTACCCAGGCAAGGATAGGGGAATGTAGGCCGTTAAAATTTTCGGTATAGCGATTAGTCGCTGGATCGTAATCGACACTATCTCCGAGTTGGTGGCGGAGTGCAGGAGGGTTTGCGTGATAGTGATAGTTTGACTGTGCTTGATGAGCATTAGCTGCATCAAAGGTTACCGATTCATTCACGAAAGCGTCCCGATTCCAGATGCTATCGCCTTGAGCATTGTTATTAGGGGTTTCGTCTACTCCCATCGAGCTGTCGTAAGAAAAAGCATCCCGACTATCGAACATGGAGACGCCGTCGACAAAGAGCCCGATGCGTCCCAGTCCGGTGAGGCTTTTATTCGTAGGGGCTCTTTCTAGATTTCTAGGGAGTCGATAAATGAGGGACTGATTTGCGGGGAAATTGGGAAAGAGATTTGTCTTAGCCTCATTCAGATACCAAGGACCCATGACATGGGAGCCCAATCCTGTGCTACGAAGGTAAATCGCATCTTCCGTGTAGCTGATTTCGTGAATGCCTACATAGGTGGGACTAGTTTGCACCCCTTGGCCGCGATTCCAGATTGTGACGCTCTCAGCTGCTGTTTCTGCAGCAGTAGTTTCATAGATACGAGCATAGCGTCTGGTGGAACTGGTGTACCAGGAGGCTAAATTTTGAGAAAGGAGATCCTGCGCTGAGGTCACCGTGGAGACGGAGAGAAGAAAAAGGAGGAGGCGAGAGGGGATGAATGTCATGGTGGAGGAACGGTAGCACGGTGAAGATGAAGAGAAGATGATGGGCGCCAGATTGAACAATAAAAAAGCCGCCGTGAATAATATCACGGCGGCTTGGTTTAGGAAGAAAATTGGGAGAGCTTAATTTTTTACTTAATTGGGAAACAGGTCCCCGGTGCGATAAGCCCGTAAGAGCTCTGAGAGAACGAGGCTATTATCCACATTTTTATCGAGAATATCGAAAGCATTCTGAAAATCGAATTTTTTATCGCCAGTGGAATCACCGCAGAATTCTTCGAGGCTGAGCTTGAAATCATCATTCAGGTCACTTTTATTGAAGAGCTGATGAGCATTGCTGGGTAGCCCGAGCTCCTCTGCGAGAGTTTTGGCCTCTGGTGCTGGTTCGATCTGATTTTCAGTAGATACTGGAGTAAGAGTACTGGCTTCGTCAGCAGGGATGCCTGGAGGGCTTTGGGCGATGAAGAATACGACAGCAATTGCAGCTGCCACCCCAACCATCCATAGCCACCAGAAAGGAGAGCTTTGTTTGGTAGCAAAGCTGCTGCCCTTTGGAAGTGGGGCAACTCGATTAGCTCCACCTACGAAGTTCGGGCTACCCATCGGAGTGGCTGCGTTTGGGGCTCCCGTAATTGGTCCTGTGATCCGTGGGGCTGATGGCGTCATGGCGATCGCTCCCTGTGGGTTCATTGGGCGAGTGCCTTGGGGCATCGGAGCACCAGAGAGCATTTGCACCGTTGGTTGAGGTGCTGGGACGGCCTGTTGATGCTGCTGAGGCATGACCATCTGCTGAGTCGGCATTGGAGCTGGGACTGAGGCGGGCTGTGCTGCTACCGCAGGCTGCTGATGGTGAGGTTGAACTGCCGCTGGCGCAAGTTCCACTGGTTGAGGTTGTGCTTCAGGAAGAGTCGGTCCTGCTGGAACTGGGTTCGGCTGTGCAGGAGGGGCATATTCTTGCGCAGGGCTAGTCGCAACTGGCTCAGGGATTGCAGCCGCTGCTGGAAGAGGGGCTGGGGTAGGGGCCGGAGTTGCTGCTGGCTGAGGTTGGGCTTGAGCTACCTCTACAGGAGCGGCGGCTGAAGCGGCCGGGGCTTTAGCTAGTCCTTGACGGATGGCTGCAAGCTGTTCGATCGCCTTAGAGCAGGAAAGAGGGCGGTGGTCTGGCTCTTTCGCAAGCATAGACATAATCCAGTCACAAAGAGCTGGATCAAGGTCAGGGCGGAGCTCAGCCAAGTGTGTGGCACCGCCATTCATGGCCCCGATCATGACTTGAGCACCAGAATCTCCATCATATGGATACTGGCCCGTGAGCATATGGTAGTAGACTGCGCCTAAAGAGTAAATGTCTGTGCGATTATCAAGTGGCTGACGCTCAAACTGCTCTGGAGCCATGTAGTAGATAGAGCCAAAAAGAGTATTACTATGAGCAATGGTGCGAATTGAAGGCTCAAGAGAGAATTTAGCGAGGCCGAAATCCTGTAATTTAACCTGAAGGCGACCACTGGGGCGGCGGAATACATTGATATTCGAGGGTTTTAAGTCACGGTGGACAAGGTGAATATCATGCGCTGCCATAAGTCCCTCAAGAGACTGCTCAGCGATCTGATAAAAATCCTCAAGCTCGATCGGTCCCTGATCAATGATCTTCTGAAGAGAGTCTCCTTCTAGTAGCTCAAGCACCATAAAGGGGCCGTCTTCATCACGTCCTACATCATGAAGACTAACAATATTGGCAGAGGCTAAGGCAGAGAGAGACTGACACTCACGCATAAGATCGTCATAGTCTTTCCCTGATTCGTCCTCGGACAAGAGACGCTTGATGGCAACTTTTCGCTGAAGCTGCTTGTCGAATCCTTCGTAGACGGCGCATACACCGCTTTGTTCGATTCTACGTTTTACTTCGTATCTCTCCTGTGGGTCCATAAGATTATTAGAAAGTTAGGGTTGAGCGATTGAGATAGTCAATCTTTTTAGAATTTGGTGACTAGGAAAACTTTTACAGATTTCCGTTGCCTTCCTGAAAAATGCTGGATAGCTTCCGCCGCCGTCGGCCTGACAGTAGGTCGTACTAAATTTAGGACAGGTGCCAGAGTGGTCGAATGGGCTCGCCTGGAAAGCGTGTGTGGCGGTAACGTCACCGTGGGTTCGAATCCCACCCTGTCCGCCATTTCTCAATGAGAAATGTAATTTGAAGAAATAACCCACGACAAGAGTGGATATCGATTCATTGAGGGTGCTTTTCATATGCTGGGTGCTTCATATCTGATCTGAGTAAAGCAAGAGATCGGGATACTCATTACTACAGAACCCCCTTGGGACGGCATAGTTGTAAAAAATCTTCAGATAAATTTTTCATTTTTTGCTAAAAAAATATTTTCCCTTTGCTGAGCGAACATTTGGGGGGTGTCGATGTTTCTCAAACCAGTCATATCCTTGGCGCAAATTTTGCCAAAAGTCATAGTATTGGTGATTGTGAGCCTTTTTAAAGCGGAGCTCATTATTCATGCGGAAGGGGAAAATGTGGATCTGGAATGCCTTTTGTCCCTTTCGGTGGGCTGCATCACAGAGGTTGTAAATTTCTTCGATTTTTTCATCTGTCATTGCTAGGCAGCCACTAGAGACATTTGAGCCGTGGACCATGATGAAGGACCCGGTACGGCCGAGTCCACGATCATAGTGATTCGGGTAACCTATATTAAAGGCGAGATGGAAACGACTGTGAGGATTCATCATGCCAGCTGGCACAGAGTAGAAGCCTTCCGGGACTTGCTGGTCTCCTTCTTTCTTTTTGGGGCCTAGTTTTCCAGATGCGGCAGCGATGGGGTAACTACGAAAGAGCTTGAACGTTTTTTTACCAGTTTCCTGAACCCAGAGTTCAAGAATTTTTTCTTCTTTAAAAGCGCGAAGGTAAACGGGTGCGCCCCAAGTGAGACCCTGTTGTTTGAGTTCATTTGTTAGGCGAGGTTGAACTCGGTGAAGTGAAGCCTTTGACAGTGAAGATGAAGGACTCTTAGCGATAATGCGAGGGGCTATAAAGAGCCCGCAACCAATGAGGGCACAGGTGAGGAAGAGTAGCCACTTCAGATTCATGTGGCGGTAAGTCGTCACATCTTGAGGTGAAGTGCAAGATAAATAAGTATAACCATAGTTATGATATGATGATGTTGATCGGTCTGTTTTAATTTGATTAATATAACAGTTCAACAACAACGTATATATTAATGAATTTACCAAAGCGACTGGTCCGCTGGTGGATTTGCTTACTAGGGGTGATGCCTATCACTGCGAAGGCTTTAGTGTTTCGTGATACGGCTTCAACTCAGGGAAAGCGTTTCCTCAGTGAGAACGGAGAAATTATTCTTAATCCTAATTTTCATCTATCTGGAGTCGATCTCACGGGAGTGGGGTATCACCCTGCAGGTAAAGAGCGAGCAGTCACGCTCGTGTCCCCTAAATATTTTCTTTATGCGAGGCACTTTCGGCTCGGTGCTGGGACGACACTGCATTTCGTAAAGCCAGATGGAGGAGTGGTAGTGGGAACCATTCTTAAAAATCATGATATCATGAATTCTCAGGGAAAGGCGATTGATCTCTGCTTAGGTGAACTTGAGGAAGCGATTCATGAATCTACAGGAATTGTGAGTCATCCATACCTCAACCATTTTGATCCACTCAGTGATGCTTCCTTCTTCCTGAATCAATCGCACAAAAATTTGATTGTGCTGGGGAGAAATTGGGAGGGAGGAGTTGGCACTTTGGCTGGTTTTGAACGATTTTACGGAGGAGGGGGGCTCAATGCCTTCCAGGCGACCTTTTTCGAATACAATGTGAGTAGTGGCGGGGAAAGAGAGGTGTTTTATGAAGCTGGTGATTCTGGAGGGGTGTCACTAACTGAAGTCAATGGTCGTGGCGCGATCATCAGTATTCATTCACATTTACAGACCTTTCAAAATCCTCTCCGTCAGGTGACTCGTTATCGGAATTTTGGAGGGTTTGTGGGAATGCCGAATTATATTTCTCAGATGAATGACATTATGGAGAAGGATGGTTTCCATATGAAAAAAGCTTATCCCGATGAGCCAGAGGTGACATTGACGGTCGTAACTCAAAATGCCCCGATCAGAGCCGGGTATGATGGAATCCTGCAGTATGAAATCGAAAATTTAGATCTTCAGGTTAATGCGACGAATCTTAAACTGCAGCATGAACTCGCTGACGGTGTTATCGCTTCAGTTTCAGGGGATGGCTGGGTAGATCTCGTGCACGATGATTTCTGTGACGTGCGGTTAGCCGAGCTGCCAGCTGAAGCGAGCACGATACTGACAGAGCGTATCCGTTATGATGCTCCAGGTTCAGTGCAGCTTCAGGTCTCACTTGATCTCGATGGTTCAGCAGATCCTTTGCCACAGATAGTGGAGTTCACAATTCTGGAATCGTATAAAAGTTTTTGTCATAATATGGCGGACCCTTCTTTTGGAGGAGATGATGATGGAGATGGGATTATGAATCTCATGGAATATGCTTTTGGGGGAAACGTTGATAGTTCTTCCACCACGCAGGAGGACTCGGGGCGCCGAATCATGCCTCAAGTGCTTCCCGTGGAAGGTGAGGGGGAGGGGCTGATCAAATATGTATTCTTACGGCGAGTTGATGCTCTTGAGCGCGCGCTGAGTTATACTCTTGAGGCTTCTACAGATTTGTCGGGCAATGATTGGGAGCTAGTGACTCCGCTGAGTGAGGAGATTGAGGATCTCGGGAATGGTTTTGAAGAGATTTCCGTTGTTTTAGAATCTGCGGACCAAGGATGCTTTTACCGGATTAAGGTGGAGTTGACCGAATAAAAGAATTTTTCTGCCCGAAGTCTTGATCGTGATTTGACCTATCGCGGTCACAGGGCTTCACTGCCCGCGTGTCCCGGGATCAGAAAAATTCACGCCGCATAGATTGGAAGAAGACCTTTGGCCTTTATCACTATCTAGGATCTTATCGGCGGATTTTTATCCCTTCCCTGATTGCTCTGTTTATCACTGCAGGCTTATCGCTCGCATTTCCTTACTTTCTTGGCTCATTGATTGGGTCTCCTCAAAAGGTATCAGCTGAGGGGCTGGATTCTGTGCTTGTCCGGGAGAATATTAATCGGGTTGTCTTGACCCTGCTGGCGATTCTTTCCCTACAGGCTTTCATTTCCTACTGGCGAGTGAGGGGCTTTATTAAGGCAGGAGAAAGTGCCTTGCGTGACTTACGGAAGGACGTGTTTTCCCGCCTTGTTCATCTCCCCATGCCTTGGTTTACCGAGCGTCGCAGTGGTGAGGTAAGTTCCCGCCTTGCGGGTGATCTCGCCGTCCTGCAGGAGACTCTACTCACGACAGTCCCGCAAATGGCTCGTCAAACGGTGATTTTAGTTGGTGGGCTGGTTTTTATCTTTGTGTCTTCGGTAAAGCTTTCACTCTTCATGCTCGCGATGATTCCGGTGGTAGTCCTCGTCGTTGCAATCGTGGGGCGTAAAATCAGGCAGTGGTCTCGTGATGCGCAAGACCGATTAGCGGAGAGTAACGTCGTCGTTGAGGAAGCGGTGCAGGGCATTGCCGATGTCAAAGCCTTCACGAATGAAGCTTATGAAGAAAATCGTTACCAATCAGCTTTGGATCGATTTTTAGAAGTGACCCTTAAAGGGGCCAAGGCTCGGGCCTCGTTTATTAGTTTTATCATTCTAATTCTCTTCGGGACGATCTCAATCGTCGTTTGGTTCGGGGCCGGGATGTTAGCTGAGGGAGAAATTACTGCGGATGAATTTACCCGTTTCATCTTATTCAGTATTTTCATTGGTGCATCTCTAGGTGCATTTCCCGAAATTATGAGCCAGCTGCAGAAGACAGAGGGCGCGACAGAGCGTATCCGTGAAATCTTAGCTGAAGAGCCAGAGGATCAACGTGAAGAGGTGATCAGCTTGCAGGGGAATCTTACCGCGAAGGATTTGAAATTCACCTATCCCTCACGGCCTGATTTTCCAGTCTTACGGAGTGTGAATTTTAATATCGAAGCGGGTCAGCGGGTTGCCGTAGTAGGGCCGAGTGGAGCGGGGAAATCGACGCTCTTTTCTCTTCTCTTGGGGTTCTATGATGCTTCCGGCGGAGAGCTATCCTTCGATAGTCAGGCGGCTGCGGATCTTCCGCTGAAGTCTCGCCGTGATGCGATGGCTGTGGTTCCTCAGGAAGTGCTGCTCTTTGGTGGGTCAATTCGCGAAAATATTGCCTACGGTCGGCAAGGAGCCAGTGAGGAGGAGATTGAAGAAGCGGCCCGGCAGGCAAATGCGCACGATTTCATCACCCAGTTTCCGGAAGGATATGAAACGACAGTGGGTCCCCGTGGTATTAAACTGAGTGGCGGCCAGCGGCAGCGTATCGCCATCGCACGGGCTGTTCTCGCAAACCCTAAGATCCTTCTTCTGGATGAGGCCACGAGCGCGCTAGATTCGGAGAATGAAAAACTTGTCCAAGAGGCGCTCGACGAACTCATGAAAGGCCGAACCAGCCTGATCATTGCGCATCGACTCTCAACGGTGAAAAATGCGGATCGGATTCTCGTGCTGCACGAAGGTGAGATCACTGAAAGCGGGACTCACGATGAACTGATGGCGAAAGAGGGGACTTATCGTCTTCTCGCGGAGACGCAGCTTCTCGCTTAATCAGACTGCTTGATAGTGGCGAATGAGTTCGGCTGCATTTTCCTGAAAAACCGTCTCGTGATAATGGGATAGCTCGAGGTGAAACTCGGGCTCTTGATAGACTGATTCATCTGAACCGGGGCGGCGATAAACAAGGTCGTAATGATGAACTAGAATGGACTCTAGAAAAGTAGGCCAATCTTTTTGGTCAATCTGCTGATGCCATTGATCGACCTGAGCATGGCCACGAAGGCGTCGCAGTCCATTGAGTTTTTCTTTCAGTCTCTCCGGTTTCTCAATGAAGTGAGGGTAGTCTTCTGCAAGGAAGAGAGCTCGGTCTCGAAGAGGTAGGCTGACTTGAACGATACGTGCTTGCCCGAGACGTTTCCAGAGGGCTCCTGGACAGTGAATTTTTCCAATCCGATTTGACTCTGCTTCTGTAAAGACTGGCCGGCTGGGATCAAAACTTTGAAAATCTTGCCACAGGCGAGACTCGAACCATTTCTGCGAAGGTTGTTCCCTAGAAGTCGGATTTCCGAGAATGGAGCCTTTATGGTCGGCATGGCCTTCGAGGTCGAGAACCTGAGCCCCTTGTTCGGCAAGAGCATGAAGAAGGCGAGTTTTTCCACAGCCGGTAAGGCCGCCAAGTACGATGAGTTCTGGTGTCTTAGTGCTTAGCTTCTCATCGAGATCCGCGATGAGCCACTTGCGCCATTGTTTATAGCCGCCATGCAAGAGTCGAGAGCGCCAGCCAATCGCACGAAAGATGATCGCCATTGAGTTTGAGCGGAGATTTCCTCGCCAGCAATAGATTAAGGGAGCGAAGTCTCGCTGGCGATCTGCGAGAGTAGTAGCAAGGTGCCGATGGATATTCTCCGTAATTAAAGTGGCCCCGAGCCGTCGGGCTTCGAAGGTATTCGCCGCATGGAGAGTTCCGATGGTTTTTCGTTGCTCATCACTGAGCACGGGAAGATTGATCGCTCCCGGGATATGGTCATCTTTAAATTCGGAGGGAGCTCGGACATCAATGATGTCCGAGAAATCTCCCGGGTGAAAAGGAGTTTTGACGCACTCAGGGAGCTGCATCATCTAAAGGATTTCTACAATGAGGCTGATCTCCACGGAAACTCCGAGTGGGAGGGAGGAGACGCCTACGGCAGCGCGAGAGTGTTTTCCAGCTTCGCCAAATACCTCTACGAGTAGATCTGAGGCACCATTGATGACCTGAGGATGAGCGGTGAAGTCAGGTTCGGCATTCACATAACCACTGAGTGAGACGATTTTTTTCACCTTACTGAGTTCTCCGATTTCCGCCTTGATAACGGCAAGTCGGGTGAGAAGAGCTGTCCGGGCTGCAATCTGAGCAGTCTCGAGATCACACTCGCTAGGAATTTTTCCCAGATATTTCTCATCCCCGATAATTGGGAGGCCGCCGGAAATGTGAAGCAAGTTACCAGTGCGCACACAGTTGACGTATGAACCTACTGGAGGAGCGGCCTCAGGAAGAGTGAGGCCGAGAGTGATAATTTTTTCTTCAGGTGTCATTGAGCTTGTGAAGGGGTGGGGGCTTTTACGAGTTCATCTGAAAACAGCGCCACAAAGCGTTTTCCAGATTTAGTGAGGCTGGCTTTTCTGCCAGTGCCCTCAAGGCGTCCGCGGGTATAATATTTATGATCTGAGCGAGTCGTACGAACGAAGGTAATGGTTGGTTGGGTTACCTTTCGAGCACTTGGAGTAACTGAGATCGGGATGCCAGAGTCTGTATATGAAATCTCCCAGGAATGACTCGGTTTTGTAGGATCACCTTTTTGAAGCCACGGATAGCGCTGAGCGAGCCGAAGGCGATCTGAGTGCCGGGGAACAGCCACTTTAAAGTAAGGATTTGCTGTGGCGAGGAATTCAGGGATGCTAATCTGCGGGTTTTGTCTTTCGGCTAAGAATAACGAGGCGATATCAATACCGATAAAATTTAATCCGTTATAAAGTCCACGAGGACTCTTTCCTCCAAAGAATTTCTCATGCCAGGCATCGAATTGATCGGTTGCCATGAGGCAGAGCTCAAGATGAAGGTGCGCGCGCTCCCGGTTAATTCCGCGGCCAGTGAACCCCATGATTGCCAGTGGAGTTCCGGCAAGAACTTGCTGGCCGATCTCACAATTGATTTGGCTCAAATGCGCATAGAGGCTGAAAAAAGGGCCATCACCCCAATTGTGTTCGACCACGAGGTAACGGCCGTAGCTTCCAGCTCGGTTGGAATTTACGTAAGCCACAGTTCCGTCTGCGATAGAGCGAATCTCATCTAGCGGATTATTCGAGCGATCTCTTTTGATCGGTTTGATATCGAGCCCTTCGTGAAAACGAGTTGCGATGATTCCATCAGTTTTCGTTTTTTTTAAATTACGAACAAAACCGTACATTCCTGCGGTCCAGGGCTTCGAGGCCACTCCGCCAAAGTTTCGGTGCACATACATGTAGTAGTCCTCGGGTTTCCCATCGATCAGTGCGCGATTATCAGTAGGGAGTGCGAGGTTGAGTGGCATCGCACCGATGGGGGGCAGAGGCACCAGTGCCAGTAGTGCTATGAGTAAAAGTTTCATCATTAAGATTTACGTTTTTTCTCAGTCTTGAGAGTGCGTTTTAGTCGTGCCTTAGCGGCTTTCTTCAAAGCAGCACGTTCTTTTTTCTCCATTCCCTCTCGTGGAATCTGAAGGTCGATCACGTCGACATCACGCTGCTGCATCCCTTTCCATACCACTAAAATGCCGTCACGTACGGGTTTGTCGACAAAGACAACATCAGTGGGACGGCCATTGATAACCGCTATCATCCATTTGCCTTGGGATTGAGTTGTCAGAGCAGCTAAGCGATTCGCGCCTCTACGGCTGAGCTGAAAAACTGCGCCGATCGAGCCGTCATCTGCCGGAAATGGGCGAAAGTGTACGATGTCAGAAGTGGGGGCGACTGGGATTCTTCTAAAATACTTCGTCCCGTCTGGCGCCTGGAAGGGGAAGATCATCTTCGGGTTGTCGTTTTTCGACCCTTCGATGTGAAAATTCACCATCGCCTTCGGAATCTTAGGCCCCATGGAGAATGCGATCTGAGTGAAGCCTAGAAATAAGACGGAAAGAAACAACCAACGCATGGCGACATTCTGTCGGGCGACCCTCAGACTGGCAAGTCTGGGCTTTCTCTGGAAGCTTAGTGAGAAAAAGATGACCTAGTGCTCCGTCAAACCTAAGATTTCGGGTTGCTGCTGGTCTCTCGAAAATTTGGCCGCGTTGTCGATGCTAAGAGAATGCTCGATTCACTGATCATCTCCGCCTTGCCAGTTTTCCGATATCCTTCGCACTTACCTGAAATCTTAGTCCTGACAAAGCACTAGTTCTGTAACTTCCAGAGTAATTGATCGATTGCTTTTGCTGGAATGGCTAGAGAACGGTGGCGATAGCTACGGGCGATATTGATGCCAATACAGCGACCTTTCAGGTCAAAGAGTGGGCTCCCGGCCTGCTGTGGAGTGATGATTTGATCGTGATAGAACGCAAATGGGAAGCCGAGTCGTCGCTTGCTTAGTGGTCCTCCTTTTTGTGACAAGCTGCTGAGTGCTTTATCAGTCATCGCAGATTGCTGGAGGTAAACACCTTGGAGGGCAGGGGGACGCTGTTCAAGAATGGGCGATAATTTGATCTCTTCTGTATTTCTCTGCACGAGAAGAGTGATTTTCTCCCCTGGCGCACGTGGAGTGATTTTTTTTGCGAAGTCATCCCGTGTTTCAATCTCATGGCCTGCGAATTGGATAATGTGATCTCCTTCTAGAAATCCTGCGCGGTCAGCGGGGCTGCCGATTTCTACGGCTGCAATAATTAGGTCCGTGTCAGAGGGAGAAAATGAAATGCCCAACCATCCGGTAGTAGATTCCGGGGTTTGCGCATGTTCATAGCCAGATTTTGGGGATTCGCGAAAAGGTTGCGTCATACAACCCAGAACCGGGGTTCCTGAAGTGGGGGTGAAAACGAGAGTGCCCACGCGGGGTTCCCGGAGACGAAAGGAGACTGGTGTCAGTTCGATGTCAGAAACTTTAAGCAGCGCGAGATCATATTCATGGTCTTTCGCGAGCAGGCTTAGAGAAGATTCTTTTTCACCAGATTTTACCGAGAGTGAGCTTAAGTCCGATAGATCTCCGAGTTCACTCAGCTTGGTCAGAATTTCATTATTGGCGACAGCGGTACCGTGGATGATGAGTTCTTCTCCACGGTAAATGGTGACCCATGATTCGTTCAGCTTAGGACCAGTCTCGATGAGTGTTTTTCTGGAAATGTTGACTGAATCTGGAGTCTGACCAGTGGCGCTGTCATTGATGCGCATGTTGATGAGCCCGGCCATAGGCATGGGGAAGAGTTGACGGCGGGGGATGGAGGTGGGTTCGATCTTGAAGGTCTGTGTCCCATTGATTTTCAGGGTTAGAGAATCTTCTTTAGGATGGTTGGAAAATGCGAGGGCGAAGCTTTGGGTTGAGGAGATAGGGGTCTCATTCAGCGCGGTGATGATGTGGCCAGGTTTTAGCCCAGCCTTGGCTGCAGGTGAGTTCTGGGCAACTTCGGAAATGAGGGCGATTTCCCGATTCATGAGTGAAAGGCGAATGCCTAAATAGGGACGTTGCTTCTTACCGGGATCGACTTTCCAGTCATCGAGATAAGCCTGCATTTCATGAGGCGAAAGTAAGCGAGGGCGTCGCGCAAGCGGGTGCTCAGGGCGTTCGGCGAGATGCTGAAGAAAGGTCTCTCTGAGCTGCCGGTAAGGGTCATCGTAGAGGTGAGCTGTTTGTAGGGCATTATCTTCGGTCCCGAAATTTTTTGAGGCAAGTAGGTCGTCCCACTTTGCTACGATCGAAGGAAGTGGGACGTGCTGGTTCGCGCGCCAAGGCATTCCGATGTTTGAATTAATCCCGATCACTTCACCTTTTAGGTTAAAAAGTGGACCTCCTGAGTCTCCACTAATCACGATGGCATCAGTGACGATTGGGTCTTTAAATCCGCTCTCTTGTCCGGCCGCGCTGATTTGGCCTAGGCGGACAGGGGGAGGGCGGTTGACCACAGGACCTCCGGGGTGACCGGTGACAATGACCCAGTCTCCAATTTGATAATTTTTTTCCCGGATGTAGGGTCGGTAAGGAAAGGGGCCTCCTTCTGTGATTTGAAGGAGAGATCCATCCGTTCCATGATCGACACCGAGAGTAAGCGCTTCCAGCTCACGACCATCACTGAGTAAAACGGTGACTTTATTTCCTGGCGAAGAGGTGACGTGGGCTGCGCTAATGCACAAACCATCTGGGCTCACAATCACTCCCGAACCAGATCCAGCTCCGCCCATGAAAATTCCGATAGTGGCATCGACCAGATCAGGAACCAGAGAGGTGACTTTTTTATGTAGTTCTTCTGCGGTGAGTTCAGTCTTCTCAGGGAGGGGCTCAGCTGAGAGAAGGAGGGTGCTGAAGAGGAGAAAAATCCAGCGAGTCGTGATCATAAGAGTCAGAAGGCTGTTAGAATGAAAGAGAGGTCATCATGCGGGTGACGGCAGCTTTGATGACAGAGGGAGGTAGAGCGAGTGCGCGGGTCGGAGTGATCGCGGCGATGTTAATCCCGTAGACATGACCTTCAGGATCGAGAAGAGGTGATCCACAATCCCAAGCGCTGAGAGGAAGGCTGTGAGCGAGTGTTTCGGGGAAGGGACCGCGATAAACGCTAGGCATAATAAGTTGAGGATGTTGGAAGTGGAGTCCAGTTGTCTTTGGAAGAAGGGGGGGAGGACTCAGGGTGAGCTTGCGAGTGAGGTGTTCTTCTCCGCGTTGAATACTCAGTTCTACCACGTCTCCTACTTCTTTTTGAGTCAGTAAGAGTGTGAGTTCATAGCGAGAACGAATGGTCTGATTATCGATTTTTTTCAGGCGATCTCCTGCCTTGAGGTCACTTTCGGTAGCTGGGCTGTCAGGTCGAATAGCGGCGATGACAAAGTCGCTTTCTAGCTGCTCGGGGATGAGCCCGAGTGAGGTCGTCTGGCTGCTATCGTGCTGGCTCACAGGGTGAGCGGGTAATTGATGGCTGAAGGTGCTGGTGACATCGAGAGCCGCTTCGCTATTTTCTGCTGAAGCATCACCTAACAGGGTGTGATGATAGAGAAAGCTACCTGCCTTTAAGGTTTCAGGATCACTCCAGGATACGGTAGGGAGATTCTGAGCGGAGATGGCAATCAGTGCCAAATCTGTCTCTTGGTCAGTCGCAAGTAGAGCCGCTGGAAAGTCCTGGCCTTGAAAGCGAAAGAGAAAATCTGGTCCTAGGTCGCTCGCCTTCGTTAAAATGAGACCATCTGAACGAATGATCGTGCCCACAATAGAATTGGTGAGAGGGCGTCCTTCATTGATGATGAGCCCCGTTGCTGGGTGCTGCTTTCCTTTGGGAAGCTCTCCAAATTTTGGGATTTTTTTGTCGGAAATGGTAACCCCTTCCAATTCAGGGAAATCTTCTAAGAGACGTGAGATGTCGAGTGCCCGGATCGACTGTCCTCCATCCTTTTTTCGGAGCTTCATGCTGACCCCTGTCAGGGCTCCCTCAAGATTGAAAATAGGAGTGCCAACAGGGAGGAGTCCCTGTTTTACGGCAAAGAGATTTTCGGGAGAAGAGCTAAGAGGATGAGAGCGGGAAAGTACGATGGATACCTTTTCCCCGATGGTAGGGCTCGGCGCTACGACAGGAAGGTAAAACCAGGTATTCGATTTTGGTGCTGGGGCGATGGTGCTACGGGTGACCTCGACACCTTCAGGGAGTTTCAGCAGGACTGATGAACGTTTTTCGAGGTCTTTGATCGTCTCCAAGATTTCTCGAGAACCGTTACGCCGGTAGAGTAGGTAAGGGGTGTCACTGCCGTCGATGCTTTCGATCTTAGGAGAGAGAATGTGCCCCTCTGAGCCGAGCGAGACCGCAGGGAGGATCTGGGTGAGCCCCAGACGTCCGACCATCAGGATCTGGTCCTGTAGCTGCTTCGTAAGAGTAATGGTATGCTGCTCGAGAGGCGTTCCTATTGCGCTCACGGTGAGGAATGTGAAGAAGGCTAGCTTTTTAAATGATGAGAGCAGGATCATATTACCAGACTTGTTGCAGTTGATCGAGAGGGAGCCAGAAGCTGGTGTCTGGAGTTACGATGAAGGCATGCGTTTCATTGCTGCTATCGACTTCGACAATCTGGCCGGAACGAAGAGCTGGAAAATCCCAGTTCGGCATTCCAACCTTCGGCTCACGTGGGAGTTCATCTGCGAGCACCATGTATTGTTCTGCGGCGTAGGCGTGCGAGTTTCTCCAGAAAGCAATGGCTGCAAAAATAAAGACAGCGACTAGGCAGAGGAATGCGGGCCATCGTGGAAAGTCTGACTTCAGACGTCGAGTGGCGATGAAGGCGAAAGTAAAGATCCAGCAGGCTAGAGAAATTTTTAGAAACTGGTCCGGGCGAAGAGCCAAAAATTGAGTTCCTGGCAGGCTTGCCTGGCCGAGACGTGTCAGAATTTGATCCATGAGCGTGCGCCCTTCAGGATTTAATGGATCGAGTAGTAAGGCGGTGTGGCAGGCTGCTCGCGCCTGTGCTGGTTGGTCCGCAGCAAGGCGTGCCTTTGCTAGATTGAGGTGCAGCTCTGGATGTCCAGGGTGATCAACGATGATCTTCTGATAGCTTTCAGCTGCCGCTTGGTAGCGCTTTTCGGTAAAGGCTTGATTCGCTTCGCTAAGTAAGCTGGCCCGGAGTGGAAGTACGGTGAATGCTAGAATTAAGAGGATTTTGCTGAGATGGGTAACGATCACTTTAAGATCGATTTCTGTTTTTTTGGCCCCAAAGGCGGAATCACTATGAGTGATGAGAAGTTCTGCCATCTCTTCATGCTCAGCAGGGAGGGCCTTTGCCACTTCTCGCGCGGTAGCACCTGTTGGTAAATTCAGAGAATTTCTCAGGGCTGGAAGAACTTCAGTGTCGATCAGGGTGGGAGCGGCTTCGTCGCTTTGCAGGCGTTCGATAAGTTCTTGGTTGTGGTTTCGTTCTTCCTCAGCTTCAGGATCGCGCTCGTCGAGCCGTTTACGGACAAATCCCGCTAGGAATGGGAGCAGGGGGGCGAGGGCAATGAGTGGAAATGAGATCGCAGGAAGATTAAGCAAAATCGGACGCTGAAAACTTTTTCCTTTTTCCAGCGAGGGCTGCATCAGTGGAAACTCTGATAAGTTGTTCGATACCCCTATGAGTTGAATCTCAGGAGAAATGGAGTGGAGCTTCCAGTCCTCTTGCTGAGGGTCGAAAGTTGCAAGTGTAACTTTAGGGAAAGTCGCAGCTTCTCCGGTAGCAAGAAGTTCTTGTGAAATTTTGATCGATTGCCTCGTCGCAAGTCGTTGATTCCGATTCTCGTGTTCAGATTTCAGCTGAATGGAGGAAAAGCCCTTACGAGAAAAGTCGAGTGAACGCAGAAGGGTAGGGTTTCCGTAGCCTTCAGCGAAAATGGAGAGGTAGAGCGGTTCCTTCGGCTGGATCGCGCGAGGAGAGAGAAGGCCTCTCAGTTCCCAGTCGCCAATAAGTCCGGTATCAACTGCGTTTTCATGAGGGAGCGGAGGCACGCTTTTCACGGGGAGATCTAGCTGCGCTAGGGAAACTCGGCTCAGGCGCTTATCGCTACTGGAAATGCTGAAATAACAATGGCCTTTCAACCGCTCCGTGGATCCCACGGTAAAGCGTGCCTGATAGTTATAAGCGCGGTATTCCTGCTCACCGACGAGCTTGGGCTCGATCCGATAGCGGCGGATATGGCGGCTAAATTGATCTTGGAACCAGGAACGAAAGGGCCTCAGGTAATCTTCTGGTCGGGCTCGGCGTCCGGGCGTAGGCGTAAAGACATGCCAGTCGACGCCCTCGATATGGCGGTGCGGATTTTCCTGCCTGTTCGCGATGCTGTCTACCGCGACGAGTTGGCGGATGTTAAGATCTACCGACTGACCGATGTAGAGTGTCTTTGGTGGTTCCTCAAAGCCGTTCCAGTGAAATTGCATGTCACAGCTGTTCGACGGGAGAGGGTTGGGATTAGCAATGAGGTCGTCTAGCTTGATGACAAATGATTCCTTTCCGACTTTCATCGGGATGGCTGGAAAAGTGATCGTTCCTGGCGAGGTCGCCATGAAGTTGATGGTGACCACATGGGCATCAAAGTGGATCATGCTTTCTTCGCGAGAGGCGATACGCGATAGCCAGAACACTTTGTGATGTTTCGGAAGCGGTGCGATATCGATTGGCTCTCGAGAGCTTACTGAAAATTGATACTCTCGGTACGTTTGGATGACAGGATTCGAGGGTTGGACCACTTGGTATTCGACCTCAGCCTTCGCTGAATGAAAGCCCGATAACATAAGTGCGAAAAACACCGGAAGCCAGGCTGGGTAGGAAATCGTGAAATTCATTCTCATTTATCCATGGAGCGTGGGACGCGACGGTATTTTTTTTCTAAACCTTCTAATAAACGGTCTCGGAGAGACCCTTGGTTTTTTTGAGCTCGTCTTAGATCTGCTTCCCGGTCTGCTTTATCTTCAGGAGCTTGCTGTTGTTCTAAATCATCCGGGGTGCCTTTATCTGGTTCGGCCTGTTTTTCACCCTCATTTTCTTCCTGATCCTGATCCTGACCTTGGCCCTGACCCTGCTGCATTTGCTGAGGGTCGATGAGATGTTCTAGGGCATTTTTGATATGCTGAGTGGAGGGATGTAGGTCGCGGATTTTATGCGGTGCGGGCGCGAGTTCGATATCCTCGAGAGCGAGTTGGAATTCAGGAAATTTTTCCAGATCGAGAAGGGTTGGTTGATCCTGAATGACCTCTGCGGCGTAAATGAGATCTGTGATCGCCGTAGTAGATTTAGAAATTTTTTCCCGGTTGATTTCCTGACGAGTGGTCACCTCTTGGTCGAGGCTTCGTCGAAAGGCTGTTTCTTGCACCAGAGCTTCCATGGTGTGTTTTACCGCTGAAGTGTAGGCTTGATGGTAGGTGAGATAGGCTTTCGTACGAGCGAGATCACGGTATGCCATAGCGAGATTCTCTGGAAGTGTTTCATGATTGGGGAAAAGAGGAACAGTCTCGCGGTAAAATTCGAGTGATTTTTCATAGAGGGCAATGGCCCGTTTGAGCTGCTTCTCGATGCCGCGTTTAGCGATCGAATTTGCCAAATGTTTTCTCACAGCCTCGCTTGCAGCATCGTCAGGGAAGTCTGGCACCATGAAACGGGCTTTTTGATGATGTAAGATGGCTTGTTGATAGAGGGCGCGAAATTGTAAGTCAGGGCGATCGACATCGGCTTCTGCGTACGACTGATCATAGAGATCAAGGAGTAGTTCGAATCGGTCTCTCGAAATCAGGCTGAGGTCAGGTTCATTCCGTTCCAGCTGCATAGCCTGATTAAAAAGTCGCACCGAACGTTGGTTCCCAGTTAAGCCCGGATCGGTAAGATCCTGCTGCACCTCAGCTGGTAAATGATCGAGCGAGTTCGGGCTGTCGGAGACGGCTTTATTCCCACCCAAAATTTCATTAGCTCGTCTGATCCATGAAGCGGGACCAGCGGGATCATGAGTGAGCTGGCCAAGAACATTTTCTGACCCCGGTTCGAGAAAGATAGAAGTGGGGAATGAGGTGACCTTGAACTTCTTGGCCATGAAACGGTGCGCATTTCTTCGCTCCGCAGAAATGCCCGCCCGTGGAAGGTCAATGGTCCGAGAGATTACCTTCGCCCGTTCCCATTTTTGATAGCTGGAATGGTTGAGGATTTCTCGTTCAAAGGTGAGTGAGAGAGGGGACCAGTCACTTCCGGTAAAGTGGATTACGAGTGGGATTTCTTCTTCCTCAGAAAGCTTACGAGCATCACTGTAGCCAGCTAGTTTTTCATATGAAGCGGCCTCTTCCTGAGCATAACACTGACTACCAGTGAAATGTGGTTCGAGAAAGAAGAAGGCAAAAGAAGCAGTGAGTGGGCGCCATTTTTTTCCCCGTAAAGGTAAGAATAGATGGATTAGGAGTAGGACGAGTGCGATGCTCAGCGGGTAAGCATAGAGTTCCAGAGGGCGATTGTAGATTTCAGGGGCGATATCACCACCGAAGAGTTCGATCGCGTCGATTCTCGCGTTCAGCTTACTGACCGTTTCATCAAGGTCTGCTGGCTTTCCGGTGAAAAATCCCCCCAGAGTTTCTTGAGCCATGGAGCGCAGAGGCTTGTCATTGGCCCGAGACCGAAGCGGACTATTAGGCAGGCTAGCCTCAGTTTTTGTATTGCCGAGGACGATGGTGAATATGGGGATGTCTTTTTCAGATAAAGCTTTGATGCTAGCATCAGGATTATTGGAAACATTATCTCCATCAGAAAGGACGATGATTGCCGACCCAGGGGGTGGATTCTCAGTGAGCAGGGTATTCGCAGAGTCGAGTGCTGCTGCAAAATCTGTGCCTCCCACGGGGATGCTTCCTGGCTCTAGAATATTGAGCCGACTGAGCAGCATGGTACGCTCCAGAGTGGTCGGACATTCAGGGAAAGGCGCTCCAGAAAAGGAGATCAACCCGATGCGGTCTGAAGGGCGACTGTCGATGATTTCTCGAGCGTAGAGCTTAGCCGCGTTCAGCCGAGTCAGACCTTCCGCATCGCTCGCACTCATCGATTTGGAAACATCTAAGAGAAAGATGAGATTCTTTGTCGGTTTACGATGTTCGCTCAGAATCGTTCCTCCATATGGACGGATCAGGGTGAGCGCAGTCAGAATGAATGCTCCTAGTAAGACTGCCGTTAAGATGCGGCGGCGGGTCGGAGAGGCATTACTATGGAGACCGCTGAGTTGCGTCACGAGATCTTTCCGTGTCTTTACGGCGTAGCCGAACGCTCCCAGAACCACCGCAATGGTCGGGAGAATCCAGATGAGAGCCTCAGTTTTTAAAAACATGACGTCAGACGAGCGTTTGTAGGATGGTATAGCGCAGGAGCAGGGAAATTGCGAGGAGGATGAAGCCGGTAAGGACCCAAGTAGGAAAGAGATCTCGCTCAAAAATCAGCGCTGGGTGAACCCGTGATGTCCGTTCTAGAGCGTCAATGGTATCCATGACTCTTTCAAAACCGACATTGTCTTTTGCTCGAAAAAATTGCCCTCCAGCGAGGCTAGCTACCTTTTCCAGTGTTCTAGTGTCAAAGCGAATGATTGCTCCCATCGTCTGCAGGTGTTTAGGGAGATAGGGCTGATCTCCTCCGATGCCGACGGTGTGAATGGTAATGCCTTTCTCCCGAGCCGTTCGGGCTGCTTCTTCAGGGGTGAACACTTCATCATCCACCGTATTGTCACCATCGGTGATGAGAATAATGGTACGACGGTTTTCGGAATGAGCGAGGAGTGCATTGATCGATGCTCCTAGGCCACCGCCAATATTGGTGCCACGATTGAACATATCCAAAAGATCATTTTCGAGGAGATCCACCTGCGATATGAGGAAATCATGGTCGAGCGTTGGCGGACAAGTGACATAAGCGTGGACCCCGAAGACAACGAGTCCGATACGATCGTGGGAGCGGCGTTTTACAAAGCGGGCAATCTGATCTCGAGCTACGCCTAAGCGATCTTTTAAAGCGCCACTTTTCACTGCATTGACGACCTCGCGACGGCTATTCATTCCTTGCACGGGATCATAAGCGTCCATGCTATTAGAGTAATCTAATGCGATGATGATATCAGTGCCCTCCCGGGTAGTCGGCATCAGTTCAATATCTGATTGAGGACGAGCGAGAGCAATGATGAAGGCGATGGCTGCGAGAGCTTCTAGTAGGATCAAGAAGTGGCGGGATGACCAGAGTCGCTTCTTGATTGGTTCATCAGTGAAGTGTTCAGCTGAAGAAACGGCAATGGCCGCTGGGCGTGCCAACCATCGCCAGACCACTCCCGCAATGACAAAGGGAATGAGCCAGAGGACATAGGGGAAGGCAAAGTCAGGCATGGTCGTCGTCCGGTTCCGGTTGAGGTTTTGTTTCCTGAATGAAGCGTCGTACTAAGGTGATGGCACGAGGGGAGTGATCTGTCTTAGGCTCATATTCGGCAAACTTAATGCGGTCTGCTAGCTGTGCCAGCCATGGGAGTTCGGACGCTTCAGCCATCGGGATTTTTTCGAGCCGCGTCACGGTTGCCAAGAATTCCGTGGATGTTTTCGCGGTGGCTCGAATGCCGAAACGTTTACTCGTGTAACGCTTCAGGAGATCGGTAAGGCGAGAAAAGAAAATGGTAGGGGTGAGCCCTTTCTCTGCTTCTAACTTTGCCAAATCATTGAGCGCCTTTTCCCAGAATGGCTGCTTAAGACGGCTGGACTCAGATCGAAGGTAAATCACGATCATCATCACAAAAAAGAGAATGGAAATCCCGATCAGATACCAGAATCTAGAAGTAGATTTCTCCTCTGGGGTGGCGGGTTTAAGAGCCGGGACAGTCTCGTTTTGGAAGTTTTTGGGGTTTTTAATAATAGCGGGTAGATTCCCTGGATCAAAAACTTTTAGCTTTGGTAGTTTTACCTGCGCGACAAGCGGTGAGGAACGGTCAGTTGGAACAAGTTGAAGCGCGATGGAATGAGTCTCAGATGGCTGAACGCGGGTTGGGACGAAATGAGTGGTGATTTTCCAAGTTCGATAGCCATTCAGATTAAGCGAACCCCGCCGGAATAGATGTTTGTGGGTGATGAAATTCTGAACCGGTGGAAGAAACTCTGGAAAGCTCGTGGGAATACTCGTCCGGAGCTCGCGATGCCAAGGCGTTTCGACTTCGAGATAGAGCGTGGCTGTGTGGCCTAGTGCAATCGTATCGTTTTTCCAGCGGGCCTTAGAGGTTTTAGGTGCCTCATCATTCTGCCAGACTTGGAAAAATAGATAGCCGACGATTGCTCCCACGGTGAGTAGTAGGAATGCGATAGCTTTTAGAATCTGGAAGGCTTTTTTCATCGGCGAGACATCCGGCGGTCAAAGAGAGCGATGAGAGCTGGTAAGTAATCGGTGGCGGTATCGAGTTCGACATAGTCGACCCCACTCTTGCGGCAGAGGGTCCGTAGTGCGTTCGTCTTACCGCTTGCTCGCTCTGACAGAGTTTTCGCCTGAGCACGGGTAAGGCGGGAGACTGTACCTGTTTCTAAATCTTCAATTGAAAGCCCCGGAAGGTTCGGGAGGCTCCTTTCCAGCGGGTCAGAAATATGAAGGACGATGACTTCGTGTTTTCTAGCCAAGGTCTGCAGTGGTTTCTCAAAATCAGGAGTGATGAAATCACTCAGGATAAAGACGATGGATTTCCTGAGCGTAGTTTTTAATAGATGCGTGATGCCACCTGCGAGATCAGTGCGGGGAGACTCCGGCTGGAAGGCAAGAAGTTCGCGAATGATTCTTAAGACGTGACGGTGTCCTCGCTCAGGATCGAGCTGGAGTTCTTCCTGGTCTGAGTAAAGTAAAAGTCCTACTCGATCCTTATTCATCGTCGCAGAGAAAGCTAGAACAGCGGCGACTTCGGCCGTGAATTCTGTCTTAGAAGCCTGCCCGGAGCCAAAATTTCCCGAGGCCGATTTATCGACAAGGAGGAAGACATTCTGTTCCCGTTCTTCCGAGAAGAGCTTGATAAAAGGAGAGCCCATCCGTGCCGAAACATTCCAGTCGATAGCGCGAATTTCATCCCCTTCTTGAAATTCCCTGACTTCTGCAAACTCGATACCGCTCCCTTTAAAGGATGCCTGCCACGCTCCCGCGGTCCGGTTTTGCACAATGCGTCGGGTGCGGATCTCAATCTGCCGCACCTTTTCCATCAATTCTGTCGTGAGATCGGACATAAATTCCCACTAGGGAGTGTGCAGAGTATCGAGAATTCGCTGGATGATGTCATCCGTGTTCATATTTTCCGCCTGAGCCTCGTAGCTGGGAATAAGGCGGTGACGGAGCACATCTTTGGCAATCGCCTTGATATCTTCTGGTAGAACATGAGCTCGCCCTTCAAGGAAAGCAATGGTGCGAGCACCGCGCACCATCTGCAGCGTCGCACGCGGAGAAGCCCCTGCCGTGATGAGAGGATCCAGAAAATCAAGCGAGAGGTCTTTCTGTCGCTCTGAAAGCTGATCTCGCTGGTCCGTGCGGGTGACAAAGATGAGATCGAGAATGTATTCCTCCAGCTTCGGGTCGAGGTAGATCTCATTGATCAGCGAGCGAGCCGCCGTGATTGCGCTCACTTCCGCGACCGGCTTCGCGCTTGGCACGCTCGTGGTAGAAGACATCCGCCGAAGAACCTCTCGTTCCTCATCTCGGCTTGGGTAATTGACCACCACTTTCATCATAAAGCGGTCCATTTGTGCCTCTGGAAGAGGGTAGGTTCCTTCTTGATCAAGTGGATTTTGGGTCGCCATCACCAGAAAGGGGTCCGGGAGCTTGGTTGTCTCTCCGCCGAGAGTGACTTGCTTTTCCTGCATCGCTTCCAGCAGGGCTGACTGAACCTTGGCTGGCGCGCGGTTGATTTCGTCCGCTAGTAGGAGATTCGTAAAGATCGGACCACGCTTAGCAGTGAATTTCTGAGTTCCAGGATTATAAATGTGTGTGCCGATGACATCGGCTGGCAGTAAATCTGGGGTAAACTGGATTCGGCCAAAGTCGGCATTTAAGGTCTGAGCCAGCGTATTCACCGCTAGAGTCTTCGCCAGACCGGGTAAACCCTCTACCAGAAGATGGTTTCCCGTGAGAAGACAGATCAACATCCGATCGACGAGAAGATGCTGGCCAATAAGAACGCGGGCAATTTCTTCACGCAGGGGCGCAACAAAAGCGGAGTGCTGAGAAATTTCTGCCTGGAGATCAGAGGGTGTCATGAAAGAAGAGAATAGCGTGGATTTGAGAAATGGCCGGATTTTTCCTGTGCCTATGAACTAACGTCTGCCGGGGATGGTTTTTTTCCTGCTTTTTTTTCTCTGACTTTATTTGGTCTCTTTTTTGCAAAGATCAGAAGCAGAAGAAAAGCCAGCAGGAAGGGGGAAAGGGGAAGCCACAGCTGGAACTGAATCGTTAGAAAGGCTGGAACCGCAAGAAATGGAAGAATGAGCCATTTTTGCCAGGAAATGAGCCAGATAAATACTAATAACCCTACAATAGCTGAAATCCATCCTATCTGAGCATAGCTCACCGTGTCTCGAGGGAGTCGGGTTGCCTGTGAAGCGACGGTCTTTCCTATCTCACGCAGGCGGGGAGGGTCTCGGTCACTCATGAGAAAAGTTGGACCCGAAAGACTGGGGGAGTCCGTGACCATTTTTGCTAGAGATCGTGGAATGTTAGATTCTGTTAGGGTAGCCGGAGAGGGGAGTTCATAGCTTCCGCGGCTATCAATGGGTAAAATTACGCCACATTCGATGGATTCGCCTAACGTGACCTCTACTTCTCCGTCATTTAGAGCGATGAGAAAAGCGAGTTCCAGAGATGGCAGAATTTTATCCCCCCAGCGGACGATCAGCGGCATCCGTCCTTCGCTTGGGTTCAAGTGAGTGAAACCATAGTATGGAGCTGTCACCGAGGGCGGCGAAATTACGCTATTTACCTCAGGGATCTGGCTAATATCTCCTTTGTAAGGAATTGTTGCGGCATCGAGATAAGCTGGAAAATTCTGTGGAATAGGGCTCTGGGTCAGCCCAATCGCCATTGCTAAATGTCGGAAGCGATCCAGCTGCGTTTGAAGCGCACGGAGCGAAATCTCATCGGAATTTGGCCAAGAAAGCGGGTCCGTTAGGACAAGTGAATCACTCCCTGTCTCTCGAAGCCGATTCAGTAGAAAAACCCAATTTGCGGCTGAGAGCGTCTCGTTACGAAAAACCTTCCGAGTCTCTTCATCGATAATGAACTGCTGGAAATGGAACCGCTCTGACTCTGATCCAATATTAGAAGCACGCACGAGTCCCTGTTCCCGCTCGATCCAGTGAGGCTCCTTCGAAAATCGTTCCGGGAACCAAAAAACCTCCTCCTCAAAGCGAGTGAGCTGAGAAAACTGGGGAAGAAAAAAACACAATCCAGCGCCAGCTCCTAGCGGTAGCAGAATAGTGAGAAAGAAACGACAAAAGGACTTCAAGACTGCCCATATCTCACTCCCTCAATGAGCTCACGACAAGTGAGAAGGAAGGAAATGTTAGATTGTCCATTATGCTCCTTTCCGGCACCGAGGAAAGGGACACCTCCTACATCCCCCTGAGGGAGAATCCGGATCGAATCTCCAGCAGCGACACCGGTTCCGGTATTGAGCATATTGATGTTCGGCATGGTGGTGCGGTTCACATCAGAGACGAGAGTGATCGACCGATGACTATCATCATGATGAATGGCTCCGTATCTTGGTTCCCGCTGAAAGATTTAGAGGACTTGCGATGGGGTTTTTAAGTGAGCCAGGATTTACTTAGGCCCTAAAAAAAAGCCACTCGGTTTGACCGAGTGGCTTTGAGAGATTTACCTTTAGAATAGCAGATTTTTAGCCGTTGCAGTCGCAGCTGTTGTTGCAGCAACCAGAGCCATTTTCATGACCGGAGGCACAAGCTTCGCTGCAGAAATCCTTACCATCACGGGCCACGTGGTGGCCTTCGCTCACTTCACATTGACAATCGGGGCAGGCGCATTGGGTTGTTTCAGTATTCATTGTGCAAATACATGAACACATGCTCATGTATTTGTCAATTGAGTAATTCCGTTTCCCAAACAATACTCTCGCATGACTCATTTAAGCCCTACGAGCGGCCCTGATTCACCAGAGGAAGGCCTCTGCTCAGAGCGTCACGCCGCTAACCCAGCTGCCGCAGGTCCTCTCGCAGTCACTGAAGCACAGCGGATGGCTGAATTCTTAAATGTGCTGGCGGATCCCACCCGTCTTCGTCTGATTTCGCTTCTTGCAGCGGAGGAATATTGTGTCTGCGATCTCGCGAGTAATCTGGGTATGACGGATTCTGCGATTTCACATCAACTACGCGCTCTGCGTGCCGCCCGTCTGGTGACTTATCGGAAAGTGGGCCGCCAGGTCTTTTATCAACTCCATGATCACCACGTTCTTGAGCTCTACCAGACCGTGCGCGAGCATCTCAATGAAGAGTCGGCTTAAGTTTTTTGGTCCGCTTTATCCAAAAATCGCCATCTTCCATTTCGGAAATGGGTCTTTGAACATCTTGTGCCATTTACGCTCCTCGGTGGCGATTTCGTCTTCGGTGAGAAGGCAGCTGTCGAGCATTGAAATGAGTGCATTGCGATCCATCTTGCGCCCGATGAGAACGATCTCCTGTCGGCAGTCACCATTGGGTCCTTTCCAGACGCGTTCGATATGATCGCGCTCTTCGGGCCAGTGATCTTTTGGCACTGCGGCCCAGAAATGCCCAGCGCATTGATGGCGGACGACGGCCCCGGCCTGTGACCAAAAGCCAGCCATCTTGAGTCGCGTCGCAAGCCAGAAAACTCCTTTGGAGCGAATGACGCCGGGCCATTCTTTTTTGAGGCAATTGAAGAAGCGCTCGGGATGAAAGGGGATTCGACGTTCGTAGATGAAGTTTGAGATACCGTATTCTTCAGTTTCGGGAGTGTGTTCGACTAAGGAATCAAGCCAGCCCTCGGTTTCTGCCGCTTTTTCCTGATGATAGAGTCCGGTTCCAAGAACTGAATTGAGAGGCACTTGTGATTCCACCGTATCATGAATGATTGCTTGCGGATTCAGGGCACGGATCATCCCGTGCACCGTGTGAAGCTTCTCTTGAGTCACAAGATCTGTTTTATTGACGAGGATGACATCGGCAAACTCGATTTGGTCGCTGAGGAGATCGACAATGGTACGCTCGTCTTCTTCGCCGACAGCCTGCTTGCGGTCATCGAGGGTTTCAGAGGTAGAATAATCGCGCAGGAAATTGGGTGCGTCTACCACGGTCACCATAGTGTCGATATGAGCGAGATCTCCCAGTGATTGTCCGCTTTCATCCTCGAAGGTGAACGTTTCCGCAACGGGCATGGGCTCAGAGACGCCGGTGGACTCGATGACGAGGTGGTCAAATCGATTTTCGCGCGCTAGTTTACCGACTTCTAACAGAAGGTCTTCACGCAGGGTGCAGCAGATGCAGCCATTGGTCATCTCGACCATCTTTTCCTCGGTATGAGAGAGTGCGGCATCACCATTGCGAACAAGCTCAGCATCAACATTGACCTCGGACATATCGTTGACAATGACCGCCACGCGCTTGCCCTCACGATTACGGAGAATATGGTTGAGAAGAGTCGTTTTTCCGGCTCCAAGGAACCCGGAAAGAACGGTAACTGGAAGTTTTGTGGACGTAGTCATGATGGAGCAAATGAAACACGTTTAGGTGTGGAAAAAGACTTTACAGAGAGTTGTTATTAACGCAACTAATTTGCATTATGTTAAAGGTAATCCCTTCCCAAGAGGCCTCACTGGCTGGAAGTAGAATGAAATTTTGGAATCCAGATCGTGTTGGAGTGTGGGCTTCGGTCTTGTGTGCCATTCACTGTGCAGCGACCCCAGTTCTTCTTTTAATATTACCGACCTTCGGTAAGGCGTGGTCGCATCCGGCCTCTCATTGGGGGATGGCCTTGATCGTGGTTCCTATTGCGGGCTTGATGATGACGAGAGGATTTCAGAAGCACCGTCGGAAATGGATTCTGCTGAGTGGTTCATTGGGGATTGTATTTGTTTTGGTGGGAGCGGTTTTACCCTATTTGGAGACTCCCAAGCAAAGCGTCGCCCTCACGGAGACTCCCGTTGCTGAAACAGAGGAAGGCGTCGATGAAGGAGTTGGTGTAGGATGAGCAGGCTCTGAAGCAGCGGTCGCTGCTGACGATTCATCCGTCACTGGTTGTGTTGATAATTGTTGTCCTTCTTTTCAAGTGAATGAAGAAGGAGAACGCAGTTTATACATCCCACCAGCGAGTATCGTGACAACTGCAGGAGGACTCTTTCTCATCGTCACACATGTGGGTAATCTTTGCTGCTGTTCTTCATGCCGCAAGAAGCGGAAAAAACTCTCCTAAGATTTTTTTCGTACTTATGCTTCCTTTTGAATAGTGTCTAAAAAATTGATCAATTCTCTTGCGGCGTATCGCGACATTCTGAGTTCGAAGCAGCTGTTAGCTTGAGTGAGGAAGGAATAGAACAATGTCGGTCCTCAGGTTTGAGAGCATTGCTTAAAAGAAGGCCGGGTGAGATCACAACCACCTTCTAAAAAATCCTCAAAGCAATTGCTCTGAGTTAATCACTTGTCATTCAATACTGAATCAAGAAGTCTTCCTCTAATGCGCAAAATACTCCTTATTCTTTTCACAAGTATCTCATGCGCCGCTGGGCAAGGCTTTGCCGACGGAGTTAAGATAGGTGAAACGAGTGCTACCAGCACCGTGCTCTGGACGCGACTCACCGCAAAGGCGGCGGCTGATCATCAGGTCGATCAGTGGGACGAGAATAATCCTCACTGGCAAGTTCCAGGCCTCGCTGGCGAACTGAGATTCGTTTATTGGGAATCGGCATTACCGAGTAAGAAAACAGAAACTCCATGGAAAGAAGTGAGTGCTGACGATGACTTTTGTCATCAGTTGAAACTCGAAAATTTAAAACCTGCAACGAACTACCTCTTCGAGGTGAACGCAAAAGGGAGCCAGGCCAAATTTAACGGAAAATTCACAACCGCACCTGCCAAAGATACGGCGAAACCAATCACATTTGTTGTTTCCACCTGCCAAGATTTTCCACGACGCGATGATAAGGCCAACGGGCACAAAATTTACAAATCGATGCTAGCGCAGAAGCCCGCATTTTTTGTGCAGACAGGTGACACTCTTTACTACGATAAACCTGAGCCATACGCCAAAGACATGGCCACCGCACGCTACAAATGGAATCGCCTCTATTCATTGCCCTACCTGCGTTCCTTTCACAGTCA
>CALGMJ010000132.1 GCA_937958875.1 uncultured Verrucomicrobiales bacterium
TAGGACTCGACACACAACACCCTTGGCGCACCGTCGCTGGAGGATCTCGGGAATATGTTAAAAAACTCACCGCCCCATTTCGAGATCGCATTCGCACTAACAGCCAAATTATGGAAGTTACTTCGGAAAATGAGATCATCCACGCCGATGAAAGCCAGCAATCCTTTGACCAAGTCATCTTTGCTTCCCACGCTGACCAATCCCATGCACTTCTCAGTGCTCCGACGCCACTTGAATCTGAATTACTAAGTCGCTTCCCCTATCAAAAAAATATCGCGATGCTTCATCGCGATGCCGGCTTTATGCCGCGCAATCCGCGATGCCGGGCATCCTGGAACTATCGTATTTCTGAAAACGGCCAGCACTCCACTCACTATTGGATGAATAGCCTGCAGGGCGTTTGTCACAAGACGGACTATTTTGTATCAATCAATCCTTCAGAAGAAATCGCACCTGACCAAGTCGTAGAAACACTAAACTACGAGCACCCTCTCTTTGACCTCGATGCAACAGCTGCGCAAGATCGCATCTCAGAACTCCATCAAGAGGGGCATAAAACCGGCCGCTTTTACTGTGGAGCCTGGCAACGATATGGCTTCCATGAAGATGGTCTCTGGTCCGCCCATCGTCTTTGCGAAAATCTTCTTGGAAAGGACTTCTGGTCATGAGCCACCCCTCTGCCCAGCTCTATGAATGCCAGGTCATGCACTGCCGGCTGAAACCGAAACAACGTCCGTTTCAATACCGAGTCTTCATGTTGAGCCTAGATCTTGATGACCTTCCAAAGTCTCCTTGGTTCAGTTATGACAGCTTTAATCTCTTTTCCCTCCACCAACAGGACCACGTCGAACTAGGCAAAGAAGGCATCCGCGAAAACCTTCTTCACTGGCTAAGAGAACAAAGAGTTCAAGTCCCCAACGAGATACGCGTTCGCCTCATCGCCTTTCCGCGTGTATTAGGCTACGCTTTTAAGCCTGTTTCCTTTTACTACCTCACTCACGCTGATGGCACCCCATTTCTTTCTGTTGCTGAAGTGGGAAATACCTTTGGAGAGATGAAGCTCTATCTCGTGGATGGCAAAAAAGAGAAAGCTTGGCATCGGCGCACTCCTAAGAACTTCTACGTCTCCCCTTTCTCTGATCCAGGCGATTCTTTCGACTTCACCCTAGGTCACCCACTTTCTGAACTTCGCGTGAACATCGATGATTATCGTGATGATGAAAAAATCCTTCTCAGCACCGTGCGGGGAAAAGCTCGCCCCTTCACCTCTTCCCGATTGTTTTGGTATGGGCTAAAATATCCATTTCTTTCGTTGAAAGTCATTGCGCTCATTCATTGGCACGCTTTGTTACTCTGGCTTCGAAAAGTTCCCTACTTTAAAAAGACAGATCGACGCGAAGCTCAACTCGACGTCCTTAAGCCTCATTCCAGCCTCACCAAAGACCATTCCTCATGAACTGCATCGACTCCGTCCCTGACCACATCGAGACTCTCCCAACCGATGGGTTCGCTGAACGAATGGTAGTGAAGCTTTTAAATAAAATGCCTAAAGGTGGGCTACGCTTGGAACATGAAGATGGGCGGATCCGGTATTTTGGGGAAGCCGGAGCACAGATTACAGCTCGAGTTAAAATCAATGACGATCAGGAATTCTTTAAACGATGTGCTTTCTACGGAAACATCGGAATGGGTGAAGCATACACCGATGGCATCTGGGATACCGACGATATCAGGGCGGTCATTTCTTGGTTTATCGTCAACATGTCCGCCATTCAGGGAGCAGACACCGCGTCTGATAAGCTTCCATTCGTGAATGTCCTAAAAGTGGTCAATTGGTTCCGTCATCTCAAACGTTCTAACACCGTCGAAACAAGCCGTCGCAATATCGCTGAACATTACGATCTCGGGAACGAATTCTACGCCCTCTGGCTCGACCCCACCATGACCTATTCATGCGCTAAATTTGAGTCACCGGAGCAAAGCTTCACGGAAGCACAAAGCGCCAAGTACGATGCTCTCTGTAAAAAATTAAAGCTCACCGCGACCGACCATGTTTTAGAAATCGGCTGTGGCTGGGGAGGCTTTGGCGTCCACGCCGCCACTCATTATGGCTGCAAGGTCACAGGAGTCACCATTTCTGAAGCACAAGCAGCCTACGCTCGGGAACGAGTCAAAAAAGCTGGCCTTGAAGAACAATTCAAAATCGTCATCCAAGACTATCGTCACATTGAAGGTCAATTTGATAAGATCGTTTCTATTGAAATGATCGAAGCGGTTGGTGATAAATTTCACGAATCATTCTTCGCCAAGTGTCACGATGTTCTCAAACCTGACGGCTTACTGGCTTTGCAGATGATCACGGTCCCTGATAATCGCTATCAGAGCCTCACTAAAGGAGTAGACTGGATTCAGCGGCACATTTTCCCTGGCTCCCTACTCATGAGTATCGGACGGGTCAATAATGTGCTCGCAAAAACAGGCGATCTTTTCATGCATGACCTTGAGGACATGGGAGCAAACTACGTTTCTACTCTCGGTCACTGGCACGAGAAATTCAACGATTCGATAGAGTCTCTCAAAAACTTAGGCTTCGACACCCCTTTTATCCGTACCTGGAACTATTATTTAAAATACTGTCAGGCTGGGTTTGCGACTCGAAATATCTCAGTAGTGCAAGCGGTCTACACCCGCCCAAATAACGATTCTTTGCATCAGGAAATCCCCGTATGAGCGAGAGAGACCAGCGCCCGTGGTGGTATCGCTGGATTATCCAGCCCATCAAAAACCAACTCACTCAGGGAACCACCCCTGAAAAGCTAGGTTGGACCATCGGCGCTGCTATCGCATTGGGGATCTTTCCCATTTTAGGAAGTACGACTGCTCTCTGTTTTTTCGCGGCTTATCTTTTTCGGCTAAACCAGCCTGTGATGTATGTGTTTAAAACACTGATCTATCCCCTCCATCTGTCGCTCATTCTTGTTTTCATTCGCTATGGCCAGAAGATGCACGGCGCGGAACTCATCCGTTTTTCAGTCCCTCAACTCTTAGAGCGCTTTCTTAATGATCCCATGCAATTTGCAAAAGACTTCGGGCTCGCGGCCTGGCATGGCATCACTGCTTGGATGTTAGTTGCCCCTTTCTTGGTTCTCGCAGGCCGCCTCATCGCAACGCCCATTCTTCAGACAGCTCAAAACCAGTGGAAAGCCCGTCTCTCATGATTGCTGCTTTTCTTTGGGTCAGCCTTGGCTTTGCCCTCCTCTGGCTTTGGTCTCAGAAACTCAAAAACTATTCTTGGGTCGATGCGGCATGGGCTTTTGGCATCGGCATCTGTAGTGTGAGATGGCTATCGACCAGTCCTGGCCTAAAGCAATGGGTTGCAGCACTGCTGATTGGCTGCTGGAGCTTACGTCTCACCTACCACCTCCATCGAAGGATTCTCAAACATCATCCTAAAGAAGATTCGCGCTATGCAGAGCTTCGAGAATCGTGGAGCTCATCTGGCTTCTTTTTCTTTTTTCAACTCCAGGCGCTTCTCGTCATTTTGATGGCTCTTCCATTTTACTTTATCGCGCGTGACTCCACTCCTTGGGGAATCTTTGAGTGGATTGGATTTTTCACCTGCATCATCGGATTGGCTGGAGAGCAGATTTCCGATCGCCAGATAAGCCAATTTAAAGAAAAGAATGATAATCCTAAAGCCCTCTGCACAGAAGGACTCTGGCGCTATTCACGTCATCCGAACTACTTCTTTGAAAGCGTCATTTGGACTGGCTTTTATGTCTTCGCCTGCGGCTCTGCTCACGGCTATTGGACTATTCACGTCCCACTCATCATCACCTTTCTCCTCCTCAAAATCACTGGCATCCCACCTACTGAAAAATCTGCAGTAGCGCGAAAAGGTGACGCCTATCGGGAGTATCAGCGCACCACCAGTCCCTTTATCCCACTACCACCTTCCTCATGATCAATACTGACGAACTTCTGGCTAAAGATATTCTTCCTGACGCTCTCATCCGTCTTGGTATTCGCAAACGACTCGCTGACACGCTGGCGCCTTTCGAAAAATTCGACTGTGAGGGCCGCCAAGCCCTTATCATAAAGCATATCGAGGAACTCAAAGAAAGCCCCATCGCCATCGCGACCAATGAGGCGAATGAGCAACACTATGAACTCCCCACTGCATTCTTTGAGAAAGTTCTGGGGCCTCACATGAAATACAGCTCCGGTTACTGGGATGAAGGCGTTAATGATATCGAAACATCAGAGGCTCGCATGCTCGCCCTCACCTGCGAGCGTGCCGACCTAAAAGACGGTCAACGTATCCTTGAACTTGGCTGTGGCTGGGGCTCGCTGACCCTGTGGATGGCCAAGGAATTCCCAAACTCAAAAATTACGGCGGTCTCAAACTCGCGAACTCAAAAAGAATACATCGATGCTCAAGCAAAAAAGCGTGGCCTTCAGAATGTCGAAATTCGCACCGTCAATATGACTAAATACGAGGGCGAAGGTAACGCCGTCTTCGACCGTGCGGTCTCGGTAGAAATGTTCGAGCACATGAAAAACTACCAACTCCTGCTTGAGCGAGTTTCAAACTGGCTCAAACCAGATGGTAAACTCTTCGTTCACATTTTCACCCACCGGGAATATGCCTACCACTACGAAGCTCAAAACGATGACGACTGGATGGCCCGCTATTTCTTTACCGGCGGGCAAATGCCCTCCGATGATCTCCTTCTCTATTTTCAAAACCACCTTTCTATCGAAAACCACTGGCAAGTCTCCGGGCTCCACTACCATAAGACATCAGAAGCCTGGCTTCATCGAATGGATCAATCCGCAGAGGAGTTAAAACCGCTGATCAGCGAGACTTATGGAGCTGAAAATGCCACGAAATGGTGGGTCTGGTGGCGCTGCTTCTTTATGGCCTGCGCAGAACTCTGGGGTTACCGAAAAGGCGAAGAGTGGATCGTTTCACACTACCTCTTTAAAAATTCAGAAAAATAGACTAAGTGGTTTGCGCCTTTAAAAAGACGGTCTAGTTTGACTTTGCAATGTTTCAAGCACGCAAAGTTATGAAAATCTCTACCATCGCTATCGCCTCAGCTGCCCTGCTTTCTGCTCTCCCCGCATTTTCTCAAGATGCAGCTCTCCAACCCACTGCTGAGGTTCAAAAAAACCTAACACCAGATGGGGTAATTAAAGACCTCATGGCTGGAAACGCCGCTTTCGTAAAAGCCCAGTCTGCGGAGCCAAATATCAAAGCTCGCCGTAAAGTAGGAACCAAAGGTCAGCACCCAAAAGCTTACGTCTTATCCTGCATCGACTCCCGCGTCCCCGTAGAACAAGTTTTTAATCAAGGACTTGGAGATATCTTCGTAGGCCGTGTTGCTGGTAATATCGAAACTACGGAACAGCTCGGATCCATGGAATATGCTGCCGCTGTTGCTGGAGTTAAAGTGGTCATAGTCCTCGGCCACGAAGCCTGTGGTGCCGTCAAAGGTGCTTGCGATCATGTCGAACTCGGTAACATCACCGCCCTTCTCGACCATATCGAGCCAGCGATCGAGAAGGTCAAAGGACACGATGATAAACGTAATTCCAAGAATAAGGAATTCGTTGCTGAAGTCGTCGAATCCAATGTTGCGCTAACTGTCGCTGATGTGCGCAAGCGCAGCAAAGTCCTTGCTGACCTTGAAAAAGAAGGAAAACTTAAAATAGTAGGTGGCGTTTACTCCCTCCACACTGGCGAAGTGACTCTTCTCAAGTAATTTTTTCTCGAATTAGACTCTAATCATACCGCCCTTCCGAGCCTCTCGGGAGGGCGGTATTGCTTTCGGCAGATGACCTTCCCGACTTTACCTTTTCTTGCCAGCCACCTAGCGTCGCGCCGTGAGCAAGCGCACTGGTATCTTACTTCTCGTCTCCGGCCCATCGGGTTCTGGAAAGACGACTCTCTGTCGGCGACTCGCCGATGAAAACGAGGCTCATTACTCCATCTCCTGCACCACTCGTCAGGCTCGTCCAGGTGAAGTCGATGGCACAGACTACCATTTTCTGGCACGAGAAGACTTTCAGCAGCAGATCGAAAAAGACGAATTTCTAGAACACGCCGAAGTCCACACCAATCACTATGGCACCCTCAAATCAGAGGTTCTCGACTATCTTGTAAAAGGCGTTGATGTCGTCATGGATATCGACGTGCAAGGAGCCGCTCTCGTTCGCTCTTGTGAGGATCCTGAGATTCAGAAAGCACTCGTCGACCTCTTCGTCATGCCTCCTAGTGAGGAAGAACTACGCGCTCGTCTCACCGGACGAGGGACTGACGCGGAAGATGTCATCGCTTTGCGCATGAGAAATGCGCTTGAAGAAATGCAGCACTGGCCAGAATACAGCTACCGGCTTGTCTCCGCGACCCGTGAGGAAGATTACCTCAATTTTAAATCTCTCGTTCTTGCTGAACGCCTCAAAATTTCCCGTCTCGTATGAACATCGTATTAGGAATTACCGGCTCTATTGCCGCATATAAAGCAGCTGACCTCACGAGCCAACTCACCAAGCTTGGCCATGAAGTGCACTGTGTCATGACTCAATCAGCCACCGAGTTCATCACGCCACTGACCCTACAGGTCCTCTCCCGCCAGCCTGTGCTCATCTCCCTAGAAGATGAAAAGAACTCGTGGAAACCTGGCCATATCGAACTCGCGGATAATGCCGACCTCTTCCTCGTGGCTCCTGCTTGCGCCGATACGTTAGGGCAGTTTGCCAATGGCATTTCACCAGATCCGCTCTCAGCCATTTATCTCGCCCTCCCTCGTGACACCCCTTCTCTCATCGCCCCAGCAATGAACGGGAAAATGTGGCATCACCCGGCTACTCAGCGGAATCTTGCTCAGCTCAAGGAAGACGGCGTCCAATTCATCGATCCTGATGAAGGTGATCTCGCCTGTGGCTACCAAGGAACTGGCCGCCTCGCTGATGTGCAAACCATCCTCGCCGCTGTCAACGCTCTCTCATGAAAATTCTCATCACTGCTGGCCCTACCAGAGAGCCTATCGATCCCGTACGCTATCTCACGAACCGGTCTTCCGGGAAAATGGGCTACGCTCTCGCTGCGGCAGCTGCCAAGCGAGGTCATGAAGTGCTGCTTATCTCCGGCCCAACCTCGCTTGATCTTCCTCCAGGGGTCGATTACCTCCCCATCGAATCTGCAGCGGACATGTATCAAGCAGTCGAATCCCAGATTGGCCGTCAAGACATCGCCATCTTCGCTGCCGCTGTGGCCGACTACACCCCTGCCCAGGTCGCAGATCAGAAGATTAAAAAAACAGGTGAACAGCTCACTCTGACCCTGGAAAAAACCAAAGACATCCTCGGCTCTACCCGTGAGGTGATGAATTTTTCGGGCACTCTCGTCGGCTTTGCCGCGGAGACAGAAAATGTGGAAGAAAACGCCCGTGGCAAATGCCAGCGTAAAAGCTGCAATCTCGTTATCGCGAATGATGTCTCAAGGCGTGATATCGGCTTCGACTCTCAGGAAAACGAGGTCATGTTGGTCTACCCAGATCGCACCGAGAGTCTGCCAAAAGATCGTAAAGACCACCTCGCCTATCACCTTATCGAGATTATCGAATCCCTATAAGGGACTTTCGATCAATCACCCCCAAAGAATATTTCTTGCAGAAAAATAAAAGAGTAATTTTAAAGGAATAAAAACAGACAAGTCTGTCTCTAATTTAGGATTCCACAATTTAAGTGGCATCAAATAACCAATTAGAAATCAATTTAATGAAATTATTCCGATCTCTCCTCGCTGGCGCTTTTGCGATTCTCGCTTCTACCGCAGTGCAAGCTGCTGATAAGATGAAATCCGAAGTCGCTCTCAATGGACATTGTCCTGTGTGCTACATCGCAGCCGGAAAAGCAGTCAAAGGAACTGACTCCTTCAAGGCGAGCCACGAAGGACAGACCTACTTATTCGTAAGCCAGGACGCTCTCGACGCCTTCAATAAGGAGCCTGCTAAATTCCTCCCTGCCTATGGTGGTAACTGTGCAATTTGCATGGCTAAAGGAAACACCGTATCTGTGACTGGTGAGACTTTCTTCGTTCACGAAGGACGTATCTTCCTCAACAAAAGTGCAAAGCTCGAGACTATGTTTAAGGACAATCTTGCCGAGAACATCAAAGCCGCTGACAAGAACTGGAAGACTGCGATGATGGCTAAAGCCGAAATGATGAAGGACAAGAAGTAAGCCCTACTCACTTCAGAAGATTAAAAAAGGCGACTCCGAAAAGAGTCGCCTTTTTTCGTAAAGCATTACGATTTTTTTGAATTCTGATAAGCACGCCAGCCACCAAAATGACTTAAATCTATAGCATCCCGCGCTGCGCGTGGTTCTGCGATAAACCCAGGAACCTCAGAACCATCTGCTAAGACGACTTTTCCAATTCCGAGTGGGGCTGGGATCATCGAGACAAAGTCACCGAAGGCTTCCCGAGAAAGATTCCACACTTCCACCTCAACTTGGACGCCCTCTTCTTCCATCATCAAGGCTGGACGTTCGGGTAAACCGTCGCCAGCCGGGATGAGATACATCCGATAAACAGGTGCCGTTTTTCCAGCGTGAGCGAGCTTTCCACCGCGATCAGTGAGCTGCCAATTGAGAGCCATTCCTTCTAGGTGAGCACCACAGACTGCGATTTTGACTTGATCCCAGTCACCCATGACAGGCTCCCCTTTTTCATAGAGTGCTCCCAGTTCTAACAGAGCCCGATCCATCCCCGCTTCTGCAAACAGGGTGACGCCCCAGGGAAGCTGCCCCTCATAGCGCCCTGCAGGAAGGGCGAGAGCCGAGTAATCGAGCAGGTTCATGAAATTCGTGTAAGTCCCTAAGATCGAGTTCAGCTTCACCGGCTCTGCCTCTACCTCGGCTAGAGTGAAGTTGCGCGGGGTAGTTGGAAGCAGGATAAAGTCGACCTTTTCCATCTCTCGGGAGGCGAGCCGTTTACAATCTGCCAGCTGATACTGAGCTTCGAAAAGAGCGCTAGCCGCCGGAGCCTCTCCTCCCGCGATGATCTCCCGAGTGACCGGAAAAATGCTTGCTGGCTTCTCTTTGAGAAAATCACGAATACCGACAAAGCGCTCGGTGACCCAAGGCCCCTCGTAAAGAAGTTTCGCGGCGTTCAAGAATGGATCAAGATCGACCTCGACTCGCTCCCCTCCCATTTCCTCAAATCGTTTCGCCGCGTTCTCAAATAAATTGCGAGCATCATCCCATCCGAAAAAATCGAGCTGTTCCGCTTTTGGCATCCCGAAGCGAAAGCCTTTTCCTATGCGAGGCCAGCGCGCTGGTGCAGGACGACTCCATGCCTCGTCAGCATCGTAGCTTGCAGCCACTTTAAGAACCTCGTCAGCATCGGCACAACTGTTGGCAAAGACTGACACGCAGTCGAGTGACTTACAGGCATCGACGACACCACGAGTGGAAAGATACCCGCGCGTCGGCTTCAATCCTACGAGTTCATTAAAAGCAGCCGGAACCCGACCAGAACCTGCGGTATCAGTGCCTAGTGCAAACACGGCGAGACCTTTGGCAACCGCAATTGCAGAACCACAACTGGAACCACCTGGAAGGTAATCTTTATTAAACGCATTTTTGGGCACCGGATAAGGTGTGCGAACTCCCACTAAGCCGGTCGCAAATTGATCAAGATTTGTTTTTCCAAAACACACCGCTCCGGCGCGCTGGAGGAGATCCACAACTGGGGCAGACTCTTCTGGAGTGTAAGAGTAGTCAGGACAGGCTGCAGTAGTTGGCACCCCGGCGATATCGATGTTATCCTTCACCACAAAAGGGATGCCTTTCAAAGGCCCTTCTTCTCCCAGCTGAGCCTCGATCTGATCCCAAGTGAATTTCAAAATGAAGATTCCTTCATCGTCATCCGCCTGAATGGTTTCCCAGAGCTCTCTCATGGCCTCTTTAGCACAGAGTCCAGAGGCATAAGCATTTTGATAATCGTAGATCGTTTTCATTTCGGCCGCAGGATCAAAAGAGGTTCACCAGCCTTTACCATGCCACCTGGAGAAACGAGCACCGACTCCACGGTGCAGTCACTCGAAACTGGAACGCTCATCTCCATTTTCATCGCTTCGAGGACCACGCCCACTTCATCGGCAGCAAGCTCTTGGCCTTCTTCCATCTGAACCTGCCAGACACTTGCCGCCATCGGTGACTCTAAGAATTGGCATCCTTCAGGGAGTTCGATTTCCTCGCTCTCTACTTCGGCCTCCTCCATCGAAGACATATTGATACCAGCATCTTCCCAGCGCTGGCGCTCTTCCGCAAAAGCTTCTCGCTGCTGCGTCCGAAATGTTTCAATGGATTCTGATTCCTTTTCGAGGAAAGAGAGATAATCACCTAGACGGAAAGTCTCACTCTCGATACGAGGAACATACTCGCCAGTGAGCATTTGACGGCGTGTCTCTAAAAGCTCTTCCGGGGACACTTCATACCAGCTGAGTCGATCGAAAAATTCGAGCAACCATGGGACCTCTTTTTTAAAGACAGGAGTCTCGTTAAAGCGGTTCCAGATCGGCACGGTGCGGCCAACAAATTGATAACCACCGGGACCTTCCATCCCGTAGATGCAGAGATAAGCTCCACCGATTCCGACGGCATTCTCTGGAGTCCAAGTACGAGCTGGGTTATATTTCGTAGTAACCAAGCGATGACGAGGGTCGAGAGGCGTTGCTACTGGAGCACCAAGATAGACATCCCCCAGCCCCATGACGAGATACTCCGCTGAATAGACAATCTCCTTCACCTGCTCACGGCTTTCGAGACCATTGATCCGGCGAATAAATTCGATGTTACTTGGACACCAGGGTGCATCTGGATTCACCCCCTTCATATAACGATCAATCGCAAGCTGTGTGCTAGGATCATCCCATGCCAGAGGTAAATGAACTACTCGAGAATTTACCTCAGCATCTTCTAACGCTGGGAGCTCTTTCAAACCGGCGAGCAGTAAGTCGACCACTTCGGCCTCAGTCGTTTTCCAAGGATCATAGTGAACCTGAAGGGAGCGAATCCCAGGAGTGATATCGATAAACCCAGTCCGCTTTTCTTTGCCGAGCCATTCGTAGAGAAGATGAACCAGAAAACGTAAGCGGAGATCGAGCACCATCTCACCGATTTCCAAGAGAACGTATTCATCAGACTGACGGCGAATTTTCACGCCTTCACCCTGCACTTCGCTCTCACCAACGAAGACACTTTCACGCTCGACCGGAGGAAGCTCAGGGTAATCCCCTCCATCTTCAATCCAGGTTTCCAACTCCTGTGCCATGTTACGAGCAGAGGCTAAAGATACAGGACGGAATTTAATCTTATCGCCCGGCTTGAGCTGTCCCATTTTCCAAAGTTCAGCCTCAATGATGGCAACAGGGCAGACAAATCCACCAAGACTTGGACCATCGGGTCCTAGGATCACCGGCATATCTCCAGTAAAGTCGACCGCACCAATGGCATAAGCATTATCATGCAAGTTCGAGGGATGAAGACCGGCTTCACCACCATCGGGGCGGGCCCATTTCGGCTTCGGACCGATGAGGCGGACGCCTGTGCGAGCGGAATTAAAATGCACCTCCCAAGAGGCGGCAAAAAACTCATCAATATCCTCCTCCGTGAAGAAGTCAGGCGCTCCATGAGGACCATAAAGGACACCGATTTCCCAGTCGTGAGTCAAGGTGGGCTGAGCGAAACGATTGACCGATGGTTCCCCTTGCACCTCGCCGAGAGCGAGAACATCTCCCGGGAGTAGCGCTCGGCCTCCATGACCACCAAATTGACCTAAAGTAAACGTCGATTTACTGCCTAGATAATCTGGCACGTCAAATCCTCCTGCGATGGCAAGATAGGTGCGACAGCCAAGCTCAGCCGCTCCTATTTCAAGAGTCTGCCCTGCCTGAACCGAAATAGGGCTATAGCGCTTCACTGGAGAGCCATCGAGAAAAGCCTCACAAGTGGCTCCCGTAATTGCGATCACCGTATTGGTGGCGAACTTAAGTGTCGGCCCTACCATGGTGCATTCTAAACCTGCCGTTCCTTGCTCATTTCCAACGAGACGATTCGCAAGCCGAAGGCCGAGCGAGTCCATAGGACCAGACGGTGGCACTCCGACATCCCAGTATCCCAAACGAGAAGGAAGATCTTGTACGGTAGTCATCGTTCCACCCTTAAGGACCTCGACGATGTTTGGGGTGTAAGGAAGAGATTTCAGCCAGTGTGTGCTGACGCCTCCATTCCTAAAATCCTCACTGGTCGCGATCTGTTCGAGATAATCAAGATTCGTCCGAATCCCTCCGATGCGAGTCTGCCCCAGCGCTTCAACTAGCTGAGACAGCGCTTCCTCGCGGGTCTCACCTTTCACCTGCACTTTCGCTAGAAGTGGATCATAAAACGAGCTGACCTCTGTTCCATCGGAAATCCAAGTATCACAGCGAACCCCTTCCGGAAATGAGGCTTCAGTGATAAGGCCAGCACTAGGCAGGAAATTCTTAAAGGCGTCTTCTGCATAGACTCGAGCTTCAAAGGCAGCACCACTAGGCGTCACCTCGACGATCGGATCTTCACCCGCGCCTAATCTGACCATCCACTCCACGAGATCGATGCCCGTCGCAAGTTCCGTAACCCCATGCTCCACCTGAAGACGACAGTTTACTTCCAGGAAATAAAATTCTTCTCGCTCAATGTCATAGAGAAATTCTGCGGTACCGGCGGAGCGATAGTTCACAACCTTCCCAAGATTGATGGCAGCTTCAAAGAGCTCCTGTCGCTTTTGATCCGAAAGTCCTGGAGCAGGTGTTTCTTCGATGACTTTCTGATTTCGGCGTTGAGCCGAACAGTCACGATCACCAAGTGCGGCAACCTTCCCTTTCCCATCGCCAAAGAGCTGCACTTCGATATGACGTGCGGACTCGACGAATCGCTCAAGGAAAACTCCACCATCACCAAAGTTCGACGTTGCCTGACGGACAACGGTCTCAAAAGTCGTCCGAATTTCTTCTTCCGAGCGACAGACAGTCATCCCGATCCCACCGCCACCAGCGGTGCTTTTCAGCATAAGCGGAAAGCCAATCTCACGGGATGCCACGATGGCATCTTCGACATTCTCGATCAGATCTGTGCCCGGACATAGGGGAACTCCGGCCTTCTGCGCTAGATCACGAGCAGCATGCTTTAGGCCGAACTGGCGCATCGACTCAGCCGTCGGCCCCAGCCAGACACAGCCGGCTTTTTCCACAGCTTCCGCAAAATCTGCATTCTCACTCAGGAGACCGTAGCCGGGATGGAGCGCTTCAGCCCCACTTTCAGCAATAATCTCGAGAAGGCGGTCCTTTCGAAGGTAGCTGGCATCGACTTGAGCTGGGCCTAAGAGGTAGCTTTCGTCGGCTTCTAACACATGGGGAGCCCCACGATCGGCCTCCGAATATACGGCGACCACTTGAATTCCCATTTGGCGGAGGGTGCGACTAATACGCACTGCAATCTCGCCCCGATTGGCGATCAGAACTTTTTGAAACATTGATAAACGAGCGTTATTTCTCCCAGATACACACTTGGACCGGAGTAGGATTCCAGCCGTTGCATGGATTGTTCAGCTGCGGACAGTTAGAAATGAGAGCCACCACATCAGTGAGGGCTCGCATCTCGACATAGCGCCCAGGCGCAGATATGCCGTCCGCAAAACTCAGCTCTCCCTTTGGAGTGACTGGAACATTCATGAAGAAATTAATATTACAGGTAATGTCGGCTTTAGTACCGCCCATTTCCTGCACTCCTCTGATGAAGGAATCCCGGCAGGCATGCATGGGTTCCTTATCAAGGGCGTAACGCATCGTATTGCTCTCTCGAGAGCAGGCTCCCCCCACGGTATCATGACGTCCGCAGGTGTCTGCGGTGATTTCGAGCATGGGGTGGCCTAGATTTGACATTAGAATAGAGCCCGCCGTGAGGTAGAGGCCCTTCTGTTTTTTAATGGTATCGCTCGCGCTGTAGCGTTCTTCCAGATTTCCCTCCTTAAAGAATAAGGTATCAGCAGCCTGATTTCCATGGACATCTAGGATTCTCAGAGTCTGGCCTTCCTTAATCGGGCACCACCAATAGTCACCGGCATCGATGACTTCACGGTAAGTGGCGGAAGCTGGGTCTAGTGAACTTGTCTCCATCTTAAAATCTGAGTTTGTGGTAATCCTCCGTATTAATGAAAGCGCGACCGTTCTCGGGATGAGAAATTCGGCAGGGATCATCCGCCGGGACGCCATCAGCCTCACCAGCGAAAACTTCAAGTTTTACGGGCCGCTCTTGGTAAGAAACAGCCGGATTAAGAGGATGTTCGCAGGTGTTTAACACTACGAGACAGTCCATCTCCAAACGGAGCGTCACCGACGATCCAGCAGGAGAAGCTTTTGAGATATAAGACAAGTTCCCTTCAGCATCTGGAATGACTTTGCTAAAGAGGTTTACATTGGGAAGCAGGGACTCTTCGCCGAGCCCCCACTTCGCAAGTTCGATAAGGAAACAATCACGACCGTTACGATGCCAGTCGTTCTTGGCTTCCTGATAACTTTTTTCTCCGTGTTTTTGAAAAACATCGGTCTCATCACTGACGCCACAGACGGTATCATGCCATCCTACAGAATCCTGAGTCACCGAGGCGAGGATGCGCCCCATATCTGAATGTAGACAGACTCCCTCTGTGAGATAGAAGACCTGCTGTCCCTTGAGCGTATCCGGCATGTTGTAGCGCTCAGATCGTTCAAGGGCATTGTAGAGTTGGAGACTAACATTGGCACCGCCTTCTAAGTCAGTAAAACGTAGCTGTTTGCCACGGCCTACCACCTTAGACCACATGCCTGCTCCGGTGAGTTCAGTTTCGTAAATGGGCGTCATTAATGAGTGATAAAATTAATCGGGGTATTGAATTGGTGGCATTACTGGTGCGGTTAAGGAAATACCGCCGCTTTTCACCCCTTTACTGGTGATAAGAGCATCGGCAATTTTGCGAAGAACGTTCGCTTTTCCTTGGACCAAAATGACCTCAAGTGTGTGGTGGTTTTCGAGAAGAACCTGCATCGTGCTAATGACCTCATTAATATTCGCATACTGAATATCTGAGAGGCGTTTCTTTAGGTCTCCTTTGGAGTGTTCATAGACGAGGGTGATGGTTCCGGCCATAACGCCATCGCTTTCAGCGGTGGAATAACGGTCAATTTCACGAGCGACTAATTCACTTACGGCTTGGGAGCGGCTATCAAAGCCTCGTTCTTCGACGATTTCGTCAAATTCACGAAGGATATTCCCTGGAAGGGAAAGACTGATACGCTCTACGTGTTCTCTAGCTGACATGGGTACAGTGGGGGCTGTGTGTGGTTACTTAATACTTTGTTTAGATTTCCTCATACGAATTGCAAGGCATTTTTTTATGCCTTGTGAATAGTCCCAACTATTCTAGATGAGGATTGAGGGTCTTTTCCCATCTAGTTTGCAGTCTAGCAAGATCTGAAATTAAGAAACTTATTCGATAATATTAAGATATTGAAAAAAGTTAGTCATTTGACCTTGAGGCACTTACCTGCGCATAGGTCGTTACACTTTTCTCGCGGTGTTCAATATCCCAGTCAGTTTGTAGCCGCTGTTTTACGCTATCCGCGAGGCGGATTTCCTCTTTCAACCCACCCATCGCTTCCAAGAGCGGGTCTTCAGGCTTAAAAACATCGAGCTCGTGAGAGGGATCAAGAATCTTCGGCAAGTCATCCTTCGTCTCGCGAAGCACCTGAAGAGCTTGAGCGACTTCCTCAGATTGCTCCTCAGATGGCTTACCATTCCAGCTCTCAAGCTTGCCGACTAAAGCGAACGCGATGGTGTCGACGAGGGTATCAATTTTTTCCTTCTTCTCTTGGCCGAGACTTGAACGGTGCACTCTTGTTTCAATCTCGGCTTTCAGGGTGAGGGCCTCGCGAAGGACCTTCGCCTGAGTTTTCCCTTGCTGAGCGTTAAACTCTTGGGCGCGCTTCTCCAAAAGCTGATTTTGTTGATCATTACTCTTATCCGTCAATTCCTCGATCCACTGTCTCTCCAGCTTAGGGAGCGTTTTTTTCCAATAATAAAAAAGGCCGACGCCTGCCGCGATCATGAGACCCAGGAAAGCAAATGTATTGAGCCCCATAAAGGTCCAGGCAAAGAAAGCAGGCATCGGGACAAGCCAGGTCAGCAATGAGCCAAATACTGAGGAACGACGACGACGCGCTAGCTCACGAGAATCGATGGGGAAGGTTTTTTCCACAGGACGATGATAAAACTTATTCGGCGGCAATCAAGATCCGCGCCCGCCGAAGGCGACGTTTCCAGGCCCGAGAAGATTCGCCATCTTTACGAATAAGCGGCTCGCTCGATCCCCTTCCCTGAGCATGGATTCGATTCTCCTGAAGCGAGGTATTGCGCATGAGAAAGTTCCGTATCGCCCGCGCCCGTTCTTCTGAAAGCGACTGATCGATCGCAGGATCCTGCCCCTTGCTCACATGAGCCTGAATGATGAGGCGGTGTGAGGGATAATGCTCTAACTTCCGCGTTGCCTCGATAAGCTCTTCCTGAAATTCTTCCGGGATCTCAGCTGAACCTGATCGAAATGTAATTGGCTTTTCCAAAAGCGTCCCTGTGGCTTTTTTAGCTAATTCCTGCCACAAAGGGTCCGATAAAGGCGCAAAATAACTCCCTAGTTGTCCCACACTGCCACTAGCCCCCTTCATGAGAGCGGTATGAGTTCCTGAATCGCTCGCCAGCGCGGAAAGAGTCTTGCTCTGCATCAGCGTCGATGGTGTCACTCGCTCAGATAGCTCACCGATGTCCTGCAAAATACTTTCGATCCCAAGAATCGCCCGCTCCGTTTCATTCGAAGAGCCATCAACTGGGAACCAACGTTTCAAATTTGTCCCGTAGTTTGCAAAACGAATCCCCGAAAGGGTCTGTGCAGCATCAGCCGCCGTAAGGCGAGAGTCCGCCTCCGCCAGCTTCTGCATGAGCTTAGGGTCTTCCAGAAGCTGCTGAAGGGCAGAAAAGTATGCTGAAGTCATCTCCTGCAGGATTTCTGGCTCATTCACCACGAGCCGGCGAGAAGCGATCCCCACGTCAACGATGAGGTTCTTCACCTTCGACGTATCGAGCAATTTCTGAGCACCCGGAACCTCTTTCATCGCAAGTGACACATACGGCTCCCAAAGCACCGCAAAATCAACACTCCCTTGTTTAAAATCCTGGTAAGCTTTCTGGTCTGAATCGACTCGAAAACTTTTCGTACGAGGCGCTAATGACTCGAGACCAAAATGAGAGATTTGAGATTTGAGAAAGAATTCTGAGGGAGAAAATCCCACAAACGCACCCTTCACCCCAGGCTTACGAAGATCATCCATCGAGGTAATCCCTTCCCGACTCAGGATCGCATCCCCGCCATATGATTCATCGATGACGAGACTGATGACTCCAGGATATTTTGAAGATCTCCCATTTACGAGATAACTATCAATCGTTCCCAATGCGAGGTCACATTTCCCGCTCGAAAGCGCGGCATAGCGCTTCTGAAAATCAGGCTCATCATGGTATTTCACCCCTAAATTTCGGACTCCCATGAGTTCCTGAAAAAGCCGAGAACGAAAGATCATGTAACCGAGCCAGCCATCTCCATAGATATGCACAGTGCGGCGGAAGTCTCGCGCATCTGAACTGGCAAGAAGAAGTGCACGTTCTTCAGCGGAGAGCGCAGCCGAGACCTTCGCCTCTGCTACCTCTTCGCGTTTCTTTTCGCCAAATTTCCAATAAGCCATACCTAGCATGGAGAGGATACAGCAAGCGATGATGAGTTTTTTAATCACTTTTTCTTAGAAAATAAACTAGCAACGCGGAAGAAGACGAAGACAAGAATGATGAGCACCCAAGGGAAACCACTTTTTCCATCCTCTTCTTCCAGGGCTTCTTCTTTCTGAATGTGAGTTTCAAGGGACTTATGCGCCTCCTGCGCTGCCGATTGAAAATCCATCGTCTTCATGAGTTCGGCCTCCTTCGGGCTGAGATCGAACTCCAGATCAGAAGGAACTTCAGCCGATACCTTTTCTAGGCTATCACGGAGCTGCTCCGCGTTATCCGCGGTGTAGAATGAAGTGGCAGCCTTAGCCATGTAGTCCCCTTCACCGTGAAATCCAATCCCCACGACTTCGATGCCATTTCCACTCGCCACGACTTGGCGAATGGCATTGACCACGGCGCGATTTCCGAGCTTTGACTGAGTCTCAGCACCATCAGTAAAGACAACGACAATATGTCTTTCATAAGGCGCCACCTGCTGGCGTCGCTCAGCAATCTGTTCGGCGGCTATTTTAATACAGTTCGCAATTGGCGTATTATAGCGTGGACGTAGCTTTTCCACGGCTTTCAGGACGAGATCCTTCGTATTTTTGCCCAAGGGAACAAGAATCCTCCCTCCTTTTTCAAAGTGGATGAGAGAAAAGCGATCCTGATCAGACTGTGCTTTTAGCCATGCGTAGAAGGCTTTTTTAGCCTGCTTCATCTTCTGGCGATCCTTCATTGAGCCGCTATCATCGAAGATAATAGTGATCGCTTTTGAAGTCTGTTGATGCTGTTCCTGGACTAACTCGGCATCGAGATCTGCGTGCAGACTCAGAAGTGAGATCAGCCAGAGAAAAATGATTTTTTTCATATCGTTTCAGAGGAAATTTTACTGAAGGTCATCAAGTCCGAAATCGAGTGAAATTTCAGACTCCACGGCGAAGATCACCATTTCACCTCGCATATTTGCTGCCCGCTCTGCAGGTTTTGTTGGATTACTATGAATCGGATCTGAGACGCCCATTCCTTTGACATCGAACCGGGAAAGATCGATTTCGTTTGAAGTGAGACTGAGCCCCTCACGGAGATACTTGGCATAGGCTCGCTTGACCGAAAATGCCCGATCGTAGCTGAGCCGGTTCCCCGAACCAATGAGCTGCTCTAGCTTCGGCAGCGGCTTCTCGATAAATTGATTAGTGCCTGGTTTGCGACGCTTAAAGGTCTTAGCCCCCTGCTTCCGCTTCATCTGGACAAAGTTATAAAAGAAGTTATCGGCGTGACCGCGCAGCTGAACTACCGCCCCGCCATAACGGGACACTTTTTCATGCAGAGTCTGGAAGACATCCCGGTGATCTTGCCATTTAATCTCAGAGGTATTCGCTGGAAACTGGAAGGTATATCGAAAGAGCTCACTCGCATCAGAGCTTGCCGCCGCTTGGCGGACTTCGCTCGTCGAAGCAAAGGCTGGCTTGGCTGGTTGAGCGACCTGATTTCCAGATAGAAGCCCACTGAAATCACTGGCGTAATTCCACCCTGCAGTTGCAGGAACGTCGCCACGCTGGAGAAAGCCAACTTCTTTAAAGTATGTCGCAGAACGAGTGGCAGTGGCTTGATAACCTACGGGATTCTTCTTACTTGCAAAGAAGTCACGATTTCCTTCAAAGCCAACCAACTCGGAATCGAGACCGATCCAGGCGATGAAATCTCCTACGGCTCCTTCATCTTGAAGAGCAAAGGCAGCCAACGGACGACAACGCTTTTTGAAACGCTTCACCTGAGCTTTATCGGCCTTGGACTTGAGAGAAATATTAGCCAGTTCTTTTTGAAACTCAGCCTGCGTTCTGAGGAGCTGAAGGACAAAGCCATGAACAAGCTCGCGATGGCTCTGGAAAAAATCACTCCGAACCGCATAAACATCGGCGATGACGCGAGAGGCGGTGCGGGTCGTCAGGATTGGGCGCGCTCCTTTAACGCTGTCCTCTGCACCTGTGCCCACTTTTCCACCTGCCGTCAAAGTAAGTAGATCAGGATAAATGCAAGCCGCCCCGGTCAATGAAGCATCTTCACGGAAAGCTCCCGCTGGATCACGCACGGTCTTTTCCTGCACGGCGGTGATGTCTTGAACATACTTCAAAGTCACCTCAGCCGGAGAAAGTCCAGCGTCCTGAAGCAGGACCTGCAGCATATCGATATGTGGACCATTTTTCTGAACGACGATGGATTTCCCTTTTAAATCAGAGAGCGTCTTAATGTCCTTAGCGACAAATCCATCCGCCCCCGTGGACCAGGAATGCTGGTAGATGACAACGGGCTTTAATCCCGGATCGAGGTCCGCAAGAGCCTCATTGACCATACTGATCATACCGACGGTACCTCGTAAAAAAGGTGAGCGCCCAGAGATGTAATCTTGCACCTGTTGATCGAAGTTATCGATGACCTTGAGCTCTGCTGGCACCCCCATCGCCTTCGCTAATGGGCTTCCAGCCTGTGGTGACATCCCTTGGTTCGCATCAATCGTAAGGCCATCGGCAGCCCAAGTGATCAGTGGGATTTGGATTTTCCCACGAGCGGGATCGACTTTTTGAATCGCTGTCGATTTCAGATAGGATGAGGACGAGAATGGTTTTGCTGGCGTCTCGTAGACTGGTGCCGCTAATAAACTAGATCCTAAAAGGAGACCTCCTAGAAAAGTGATAACAATGGAATGAATTTTCATTTTGATGATGTTGGCAGGCTAGAAAACTGAAGCGTGAATGAAATTATAAAATCAGAAAGAAAATGGAACGTTTGGGATTTCCCCTCTAAGATTTCAGCCCCATAGACGTTCAAAGCGTGCTCAAATGCGATTCATTCTCACTTTACTGCCACTGCCACTACTTGCTCAGGAAACACTCCCTGAGATTATCATCACCGCATCACGACAAGAGGAAGAAGCTTCAAAAACGGCCTATACTGCCAAAATTTTAAGTTCAGAGGATTTAAAAAATGAAGCCGTCCGAACCTTACCTCAAGCGTTCTTAACCACCCCTGGAGTCTTAGTCCAACAGACGACACCGGGACATGGCTCCCCATTTATCCGCGGTTTTACCGGCCGTCAGAATCTCATTTTACAGGACGGGATCCGCCTCAATAACTCGACTTGGCGGAGCGGACCAGTTCAATACTGGAATACAGTAGATTCTCTCGGGATTGACCGTCTCGAACTGGTCAAATCCCAGGGCTCTGTCCTTTATGGCTCAGATGCCATCGGTGGCACCGTCAACACGATCACCAAGGGATCGGGCTTCCGTGATGAAGAAGGCTCTTTCTATCATGGTTCGCTTTCCTACCGCTTTGACACGAATTCCGAATCACATCTAGGACGGGTCGAGCAACGGGTCGGAGAAGGCTCAAAGTGGGGCATCCTCCTCGGTGCTTCCGTGAAAGAATTTGGCGACATCAGGGACTCAGCCATCGGCACCATGCGAGGCACCGGCTACAGCGAAAGATCCTACGATTTTAAATTCGAATACGCGCTCTCTGACAGCGCCACTCTTACTCTGGCGCACTATGATGTCGATCAGGATGACATTCTCCGCTGGCACCGGACCACGCGCAATCCTGGCTGGACTCACGGTAGATTTCAGGCTGCACCTGGCCGTGAAATCAGCCACCTTTTCTGGCAAGACCGCTCTCTCAGCTACGCCACGATTGAAGATATAGACTCTCCCATCTCATGGATTGACCGCTGGCGGGCGACCTTTTCCTATCAGCAGACTGACGATCGAAACATTCGTGTTCGAAATGAAACCCGCACTGAAAGTCGGGCCCTGGAAACAGACACCTATGGTTTAAATTTGGAAGCAGTCTCCAGTGTAGGCTCAGGCAGTTTTTTATGGGGCGCAGATTACTATCGAGATGAAGTTGATTCAGAAGGATTTCGGACTGATCGGCCGAATGCCGTGATCAATCCCATCGCCGATAACACGAGCTACGACTCCTTGGGCCTTTTTCTCCAGTGGAGCCACGAGATTGGTGACCATTTCGACTACTCGCTAGGAGCACGATACACCCATATTTCAGCAAAAGGGCCAGGCTTCAGCATTTCTGAGGATGACATCGTTTTCTCAGGAAGAGCCCGCTTATCACTCACCGATTCCTGGTCACTCTTCGGAGGAGTTTCTCAGTCTTTCCGCGCCCCTAACTTAGATGACCTGACAGGAAATGCGGTGGCTCTCAATGGATTGCAAACCCGTGGATCCCTAGATCTCGAATCAGAAAAATATCTCACTACCGAACTTGGAATTCGCCATCAAACGGACACCCTCGATTTTTCCCTCTCAGGATATTACACAGACGGAGATAACCCCATTATTCGAGTCAGAGATCAGGCTGGAGACCTTCAAACGCTCAACGGAGATCGCAGCTACCTCTATGGGTTTGAGACGTCCCTACGTTGGCAAATTCAAGATGACTGGGAATTCACCTTCGCCGCCGCTTGGCAAGATGGCCAGCAGAGACGTCCGCGCGTTCTCGGAGACCCAGTCGAAGATGATCCCATTCATCGCCTTCACCCACTTCAAGGAACCGTCTCCCTGAAGTGGACTCATCCCTCAGAACGTTACTGGATTTCGGGCCGTCTCACCGGAGCTGACGTGCAGGATCGCCTCAGCTTTCTCGGAGAGAATGATACCCAGCGTATTCCCCCACAAGGAACCCCTGGATTCCTCACCGCTTCGCTCTACGCGGGCTGGCAGGCACGGGATGACCTCGATTTAACGCTCGCTTTAGAAAATCTCACTGACGAAGATTACCGCATCCACGGATCCGGGCAAAATCAACCTGGTTTCAATGCTACGGTGGGAGTGACATGGCGATGGTAGCTTCTTCTTTTGACAAGGGGAAATGCTCCGCCTAGCTTCCCCACACACCTATGAATACGACCGGAATTCTCCTCAGCATGATGACCATGGTGCTCATCGTGGCTCTTTTCGTCACCATTAACGGGCACAACCCGAATGAGGACTCCCGTCAGGAATTACGCGATGAAATTGCTGCCATCAATAAAGAGAGAGATGCCCTCCGCCTCCAATCATCGATAAGGCAGCCCCTCGCAACTCCCGTCATCAATAGTTACCAACCTACCCCGGTTAATCCACCTGCTCCGATACCCACCACTCCCGCCGAGACAAAGCCGCTCGAAGACGAGACGGAAAAACAAATTCGGGAACTTCAACGCCAGCTCGCTGAAGAACAGGAAGAAAAGGAAGAGCTAGTCAAAGAAAAGGAAAAGGCGGAGCGGAAGCAGAGCGTCGCTGAAAAAGAAGCCAGCATGGCATGGAAAGAACGCACTGAAGATTCTCAAAAGAGAGAGCGCGAGCGTAAGCGAGTCGAAATCGCCTTAAAAATGGGCACTGTCGTCTCCGCAAATACGGAATACGCCATGGTCATCTTCCAGCCCGCCAATGGTCAGCAATTCCAGTCCGGCCAAACACTCGGTATCCGCCGTAACTCAGGGATTTTAGGCCAAATCATCGTTCAAAACGAAGCCGAAGGCCAATACATTGCGAATCTAAAACCAAACGCCTACGCCGGCGGTTATCCTGAGGTTCAGGAAGGCGATGAAATCATCGTCCTCCCAGCATCTTACCGCGCTCCCGGAGAAGATGAACTTGGCACTGGAACTGGCACCTCAAGCCCATCTCAGGCGCCACTCCAAGAACTCCTCCCGCGTTAGATCAAGCAGCGCGACTCAAACTCGCTCAAGTTTATAGGGTGGAACTTTTCCAGAGTTCCACTGACAGGCATAAAGATCGCCTTCCTGATCAACGCAGACATCGTGAACGTTATGAAATGAGTCATCATTTTTCATTAACGGTAACATATTTTCGCCCTCATAAGCCGGAGCTGCTGCGCCCGGAGCGGAAATAACACGATCATGCTGATCTAAAATGATGATAAATCCACGTCCCTGCCACATTCGGTAATCGTGAGCTTTGAAGCCGAAACACACTCCTGAATAGAGTTCATTTCCCCGAATGACGGGGCGACTCATAAAAGCACCCGGAAGGTAAATGGTCTTCACATAATTACCCTCGAGATCAAACCAGCAAAATTCATTCCGAATACGCCCAGTGCACACGAGTAGAGGCTCCTTTCCTCGCTCATCTAAGGCAATGCCATGTGCTTGGAGGAACTTACCTTTCGAAATAGGCTGCGTACTCTTTCCTCCAAATTTTTTCAAAAATTTACCCTCAGCCGAATAATGAAAAATCGACTGAGTTCCATAACCGTCAATCACATAAAGACTCCCATCAGAAGCAATAGTCATCTCAGTGGGATTACTCGGATGCGGTTTTTTCCCACTAAGTTTCCTTGTCGTCGGTAGCTCTCGAATGAGCTCCCCCTCTAAGCTTGTCTGAATGACCCGCCCTCGGGTTTGAGTAATCCACAGAGTTTCTCTCTCTCCCTCACGCTGAAGGGAGAGTCCGTGAGCCCCGGCAAGATTGAGCGTCCAGTGGTCGACTAACTTGCCATTCGGTTCATAAACGAGAACATTATTTGATCGATGATCTGTTAGAAGAAAAAGACGACCATCAGAAGCCTGCACCATCTCATGGCAATTATTGAGCGGAACTTTAGTATGATCTGCTTGGGACCATTTTTTATTGAGACGATAACGAAACTCTCCATGACCAATCACCACCGGGGCATCAGCCGTCTTTGAAGCAGTCAGTATCGTCGGGCACGCAAGTCCCGTAGCTTTAATCCAATGACGTCGATTCATCACCGGATCACTATCAGAACTCCCCCCTTCTGTTCACTCAGAAAAATCGCGGAGCCAAGCATGGAAGACCTCTTCCTCAGGCTTCATCTCGTAAGCCACCTTTTCTTGATCCGCAAGACAGGCAAGGCGCTCTGGGATATCGACTGAACCTTCTCCGAGTTCCTCCTCCATCACATCGAGGAACTTAGAAGGATGGGCTGTCTCAAGCACGACCGTGTGGTCTTCAGGACAATTCTTCCGCCACTGTTCAGCCGCGAGCCAACCGACAGCTCCGTGAGGCTCTAGGACATAACCTGTCTCCTTCTGGATTCGGCGGATCGTATCTCGCGTGATTTCATCATTGTATGCGTAACCAGCAATGCGTTCCTTCATCTTCTCCCATTGATCCCCGAAAATGTTTTGCATCCGTGCAAAGTTACTCGGCGCGCCCACGTCCATGGCATTCGAAATCGTCTGCACACTCGGGCGTGGAGTATAACTCCCGTCGGCTAGATAGGCAGGGACAACATCATTGATATTTGTGGCCGCGACAAAGTGCTTCACTGGCAGCCCCATAATTTCAGCGAGGAGACCTGCAGTGAGATTTCCGAAATTTCCACTCGGAATGACAAACACAGGCTCTACCCCCTCTGGCAACTGGCGTGCCGCTTCGAAGTAATAAAAACTCTGAGGGACAAGCCGGGAGATATTGATCGAATTTGCCGAAGTCAGATTTAGCTTTTCTGACATTTCACGATCCAAGAAAGCCGATTTCACCAAGCGCTGACAGTCGTCAAAGGTGCCATCGATTTCAATCGCCGTGATATTTTGGCCAAGCGTCGTAAGCTGCTTTTCCTGTAACCCAGATACTTTTCCTTTAGGATAAAGGATAACGACCCGAGTCCCGGGAACCCCGTGAAATGCACTCGCCACCGCGCCGCCAGTATCCCCACTGGTAGCAACCAACACCGTGAGAAGCCCATCATCATTCCGGGTGAGGTAGCCCATCAGGCGAGCCATGAAGCGGGCTCCAAAATCCTTGAAAGCTAAAGTCGGCCCATGAAAAAGCTCCAAAACATGTTCCTGCTCTTTTACCGAAACAACTGGTGCCTCAAAGGTCACAACCTCGTTGACAATACGCTCCATCTCATCTGCAGGCACGCTGTCCTGAAAGACCTGACGAGCGATATGAAAGCCGAGTTCCGCGAAAGAATAATCCCGCCAATTTTTCCAAAACTCATCGCCCAAAGGCGAAATTTTCTCCGGCATATAAAGTCCATTATCTGCCGGAAGAGACCGTAAAACGGCCTCCTTCACGTCCACGAACTGACCGGGACTCTTAGTGCTGAAAAATCGCTGACTCATAATAGATAAAATGGGGAAAATTTGTTCAGGAAATCACGCTCACACCGGTCTTATTGACCCGTGAACAATAAACTTGGTGCTCACGGTCAAAACCTGCAAAGACCTCTGAAATCGCCTGCCCCACTTTCTGAGCAAGCTCTTCTCCATGACAGAGCGCAAAGACACTTGGCCCAGCACCAGAGATACTGAAACCTAAAGCCCCCGCCGCTAGCGCAGCAGCCTTTGCTTCTGAGAAACCCTCGATCAATTGTTTACGATAAGGCTCCGCAACAACATCTTCGATAGAACGGCCGATCAGGGAGTAATCATCATTCATCAGCCCACAGATAAGACCGCCCAGATTTCCGACCTGCTTTGTGACATCAGACAGCCGAATTTTCGCCGGAAGAATTTCCCGCGCTTCCTTCGTCAAGACCTCAATATCAGGATGAACCACCGTCGCCCAGAGGTCTTCAGGAACTGGAAGCTGACTTACATCCAATGACTCGTTATCCCGAATAAAAACAATCCCACCCAGCAAACTCGGCCCCACATTATCAGCGTGCCAAGCTCCATCTGCCATAAGCTCTCCTTTCATCACGAAAGGTAGCAGTTCCTTTCGTGAAAGAGGTTCCCCCAAGAGAGCATTTACTGCAAAAGCTCCGCCAACTGAGCTAGCTGCACTTGATCCAAGACCACTCCCAAAGGGCATCTTCTTATGAATCTCCATCTCAAGTCCGAGATCACTTTTTCCTAAGTGCTCTAAGAGCGCCAACGCTGCCACTCCCGCAGTATTTTTCTCCGCCGCATAAGGAAGTTTCCCTTCATCCCCCGTAATTTGGGTAATCTTCAGCCCTGGCTCCTCACTGAAACGCACCACGATTTCATCGCCTGGCTTATCAATCGCAAAACCGAGCACATCATAACCACACGCAACATTCGCAACGGTAGCGGGGGCAAAGACACGCACTTCCTGAAGGTTTTCACTAGGCATCGGTGGGGCGGGAGTTAGCAAACCCCACCGCCAAGAGCAATGCCAATACCTTCTGGACTCCTGACTTTCTTCATCAGCACAGGCATGGACGTATTCTTCCAAGCTGCCACTTGAAAATCATCTCACTCTCCCCTACCTACCTGCACATGACCATAGCTGAGAAACAGGAAGAGCTCTTAGATGAACTCGGTCTCTTCCAAGACTGGACCGAGCGCTACGAATACATCATCGGGCTAGGCCGGAAACTTCCTGAAATGGCCAAAGATCTCCAAACTCCTGATTCCCTCATCAAAGGCTGTCAATCACAGGTCTGGCTCAACGCCTCCTGCCAGAATGCTAAAATGAACTTCCTAGCCGACTCAGACTCCGTCATCACCAAAGGCATGATTGCCCTTTTCGTCCGGGTCCTCGATGGAGAATCTCCTGCTGATGTTATTCAGGCCGATCTCTCATTTATCGATCGCACTGGACTAAAAGAGCATCTCGCCCCCACTCGCGCAAACGCCCTCAACCTCATGGCCGCCGAAATGAAAAAGCGGGCCGTCGAGTGTTCTTAAAACGAATTTTCACGAAACAGGGCTCCTCCGGCAAGCTCCCGACACCCCTTAGGGTCAACATGGAGTAAGGAATTGCTCATCAGAAGAAGGCAAGCAAACGCGTTGTCGGGATTCTCAAACTTCGCAATCCCAATGACTGGGAAGAATTCCGTCCAGCTCTCATCGAGGTCACAGGCTGCGCAGAGAAAGATTAGAGCCAACGTGGACCTCTCCCCCTTTCGACAGGGCGATCAAGTTTGGGAGAATAGGAAAGAATCGCGATAATTTGAATCCAGAGCTGCTTCACCTTGCTTGAACAGAAGACGTCCTTTCCGTGTCGGATCGATTTTTAGGATGTTCAGGGGCATCCGTAGCAGGGCGCTAAAGTCTTCATTTTTCTTATCAAAAAAAGAAATGGCATCTCAGATTCATTCCAAAATCTTAAAACTGTAAGCATTCTCCCCAATGATGATCAGACAATTATCTGACAGCATTCCCCTAGCTATAATTTTCAAAACCTCATATAAGGTTACAAAATAAATAGTGGAGCATCGACCATGTCTAAAAAAATTTGGATTCTCCTATGGGGATTGAATCTCGTTATCGCGTTTGCAATTATTAGCTTCCTTTTCCTTAAGGAAAATAGATCAGAATTACATCTTTCTGACTTAGATCAGCATCAGAACCAGGATCGATCATTTCGTAACAGCACTAGATCCTCTGAGTTTAAGAATCTATCCCCATTTGCCAATCAAATCTTAACTACCCCTTGGCAGTCACTCGGCGATCTAGCTTCAGAAATTTCAGCCACTACAGATCTATCAAACCCAGATGATCAGGAATCTCTGCGTAAATTAGCACTAGAACTCGCAAGCGAAATCCCATCGCATGCAATCGATTTTTTAGGCTACTTCGAAAACCACCCTTTTGTTGTCAAACTTGAGCAAGAGATCATGGATGCTTGGAGCATCGAAGATCATACATCTTTGCTAAACCATGTTCAAACTCGCGGGGACTTTATGGCTCATCGACATTTAAGCGCCATGGTTAGATCCTTTTCTGATAAGAATCATGAACAATATCCAGAGTTTCTATCGTGGTTTAAAACACTCTCTCAATCTGCTGATTCCACCGATGAGAAGCAAAAGATGGACTTTCTCCAAGGCAGTGTCAGCGCGACTTTCGCCAATAGTCTCAAGCCTGAACAATATCCGGATGCTATCGATACGATCACTGGATTGATCGGAAACTCGGCCGTCGAAAGTCAGCTTTCTATCCTAATCCCCCGATATGGCGAAAAAGATCCCGAAGCAGCAGTAACTTGGTTAACTGAAAATCGTGATCATATCTCCCAAGAACTCTATTTAAATGTGCTCGACAGTACACTTGAATATTGGGGAAGCGGGGCAAATCCCCACCTCGCCTCAGACCTTCTTTCACGCGAAGACTTTTTCGAGACCTTTTACCGTCCCGGTGAGAGTGGCGAATCAAACGAGAAGGAGATGGAAAACTTCTTCGATCAACGTCTGCGATCCCTCCTAAGAACCTCGATAGGATACCACCCCGAAGACGCCGCTTTCAACGCCGAACTTTTTCATAATCCTACCCTTCGGAAGGAATACCTTGAAAAAGCCTTTGAATTTATTCCTGAAGCTCAGGTTGAACTCGAAAACACTCCCTAGCAAACACACGTATTCCAACACACACATACATCATGAAGCCATTATCGAAAAAACATCTCCTGATCCCTACCGGCGTGTGCCTAGGGCTCACCCTATGCCTGACTTATATTGTCACCAGCAATTCCTCCGCATACTCCCGCTACAATGAGGAAAATAACGGACCCAGAGACACCCGCTCTCTTGCACTGACAAGTGGAACAGCTGATGTCACAGAAATCCAAGAGGAAGGTGATCATTTCGACCCGAATTATGACCCAATCAAATACTGGGAACGTGAACTAAGACCATTTCCTGTTGGCAAGACTTCGACGAACTATCAATGGGCTGATGTGGATGGAAAAGATCCCGCCATCATGAAGCAGATCGCAAATAATCCGGTCATGTTAGAGAGCCTCGAAATCGAAAATCAATATATCTCTAAGCGCCAAATCATCTACATCCCAGAAGAATTTAAACAGGTCGCCCAAGGAATCTATAACGGACAAGTAAGCGAATTCCCTCTTCCGGGTTTCGACGGTGAGGAAATCTCAGTCGTCGTCACCCAATTTGAAAATATGGAGGGAGAAAATATCGATGACGGACCACTTACTGGAGCTTGGTCAGGACATCTAAAAAATGATCCTAACACCTTAATTTTCGCAGGATCTCAAAATAACTACTGGACGATCAACTATCAAAAAGACGGCATTCGTTATACTTACCAAAATCGAGAAGAAGGCGAATGGATTTTGACAGACATTAATACGAAAGGAGAGCTCGAAGTGCATGGAGATGGTTGTGGAGTGCATTGCAACCACGAAAACCATGCCCCAAGTTCTTCCCTCCCCCTTACCAGCACTGCGGACCACGACAGCGAATAATTTTCTATAAACCAATTTCCCAAATACAATACACCAATACATCATGAATAAAATAAAGCATCTAGCTATCATCACACTTGCCTTAACAGCATTTGAAGCAAGCGCTCAACGCGCCTTAGTACAATTCAACTTCACCGCAGGAGCGAGAGCCCAGCGTGGAGGAGACAACCAAATTCGCTCTGCCATCAGAAATGGAGCTAACCGGACAAATTCGACAAACAGAAATTCCCGCACTGGCGCGAGCATCGGAGTTGCCGTGATTCGTTTTGTTAACTTCAATGACTCTGCTTCTGGTAGAACATTGAGAAATGCACTTTCCGCATTAAGTAACGGCAGTCTCAGTGGACAGAGAAATGATGAACGTAATCGAAGAGCTGACCTTGCTATGGTTGTTTCGAACGCAAGTAGTGATGGTATCCGAGGAGTCGCCCAGCAAAATGGAGCCTATAGTTGCGTAGGATCACGCTGGGTTTCCACCTCAGTTACGCCTCACGAGCTTGGCCATAACTACAATGCCAGACATGAAGAAGCAGGCCCTCCGAT
>CALGMJ010000133.1 GCA_937958875.1 uncultured Verrucomicrobiales bacterium
AGAACGACTCCCTGTTGACCCGCACTCCAATTGATTAAATTCTTCAACTGAATTGCAGCACACAATCTGACCTTTTGTCATTTCTTTCCATCAGAACCTTCAGAGGTGGCACCAATCTTGCTAAACAATACTTGAACCTGATAAAATGAACCATTCAAGAATGACTCAAGCTATTCAGAGCATCACATTAACAACCAAATGCTGACCGTCTGCTGTGGGATTCTGTGGAACCCATACTTTGAAAGAACATTTTTAATTTCTCACCGGAAGTTTCGCTCAAATTACTCACTGCAGAAGATTCTGTCAGGTGAGTTACTCGGGAAGTTCTCGGTAGCGGCCGGTAGCGGCTGCGGGGCGACTCTAATAAAAAATCGGATCACGTCAATGATTTAGGACACTATTTTTGATGAGCCCTGAAGTGTTTCTAAGTAATGCCCAGAACCACGGGCGTTCCACAGGATGAAAAAGTTTTCAGAAAATGACATTCATGAAGAAAATGAACGCCACAGGATGAAACAAAATGCAGTTTGGGCTCTAAAGGACGTTTTTTGAGATCAAATGCGGCTCTTGCGAGCACCTTATCCCTCCCCCACCCACGCTTTAAGCCTAACGAGAAGGCCGCAGTTTAGATTAAGTATGGCGGATATCTTGAGCTGAGCTGATGAAAACGACGTCTTCAGCAATATTAATGGCTAGGTCTCCGATGCGCTCCAAACTCCGAGAAATGAAGAGGAGATTTAAGAGGGCATCGGTATGACAGACACCTTTGACGATCTGTGCACTCAGAGATTGATGAATATGATCGATTTGCCGTTCCATTTTCACGACCTTGAGAGCGGCAGACTCATCAATATCAGCGTATGAAGTTAGAGCCATGGAGACCGCTTTGTGCGATTCAAGATAAAGGGGATCGATGAGCCGCACCTCTTCAATCTCACTAGCGGTTAGCATTTTCTGGGAGCTGCGAGCGAGATCAACAGCATGATCCCCTATCCGCTCCAAGCTACGACAGATATTCATGGATGAGAGTACGACCCGAAGATCAGAAGCAACTGGGTTAAATCGCATCAGAATAGACATCCCGCGCTCGTCGATTTTCTTTTCCTGCAAATCAATGAGCTGATCTTGCTGGACGACTTCAATACATTTCCCCCGGTCAGCTTCAAGCAGACCGTAAAATGCTTGGTCAATCGCTCTCAAAACACCAGATCCCATGTGAAGAACCATGTGCTTAAGCTCTGCGAGATCAGCATCGTAAGACTTCAGAATATGCCCAGTCGTGTGCGGGACATAATCACGGCGAGAGGAAGAGTCAGCCTTCACTGATGATCTTCCGTCACTGGCAAAATCTCTGAACATCGTGAGCGTTTTATCACACTCGGCTCAAATATAATGACTCAATAAAGATGACATCTATGACACAAAGGACAATCGATGCGACTAGACCTGATGACGAATATCCTCGGCAGAAGTGATGAAGACGACGTCTTCTGCGACATTCACGGCGAGGTCACCTATACGTTCTAAACTCCTGGAAATAAACAGAATATTGAGCATAGACTCAGTATCAGCACTGCTCATAGAGCCTTCAGAAATCTTACGACTCAGCGATTTACTGAGAGATTTATGAAGTTCATCCACTTTGGAATCCATCGCGATGACACTATGAGCAATTTTCTCATCAACGTCAGAGTAAGCGACTAGGGCCTGAGTGACGATATTTTGAACTTCAAGATAAAGAGGCTCCATGAGGCGCACTTCATCAATGTGCCCCTTTTTAAGAATCTTCCGAGACCTCTTAGCGACATTGACAGCGTGATCGCCAATACGCTCGAGACTACGACAAACATTAATGGAAGAAAGGACCAAGCGTAGATCTGAAGCGACCGGATTGAAGCGGAGCAAGATCGACATACCCTGTTCATCGATCTGCTTTTCGGCTCTGTCGATCTCCTCATCTTCATCGATGACATCTGAGCATTGCTCACGATCTCCCTTGATGAGACCTTCTATCGCTTTTTCCAGCGCGGTCCGGACATTAGCCCCCATCTGCAATACGTTATCCTTGAGAGCCTCGAGGTCCTGATCGTAAGTTTTAAGAATGTGGCCAGCCATAATGTTTAATTAAGAAGTTACACAGGTATAAATTTAACCGAAGCGACCACTGACATAATCTTCGGTCTGCTTCTTAGACGGATTCCCAAAGATGGTCGAGGTTGCATCATATTCGATGAGCTCTCCCAGATAGAAAAATGCGGTTTGATCTGAAACTCGTGTCGCCTGCTGCATGTTATGCGTAACAATTACGATAGTAAACTCTTCCCGAAGTTCTGCAATGAGTTCCTCAATTCTCGCTGTCGCGATGGGGTCAAGCGCAGAGCAGGGCTCATCCATAAGGACAATCTGAGGCTTCACGGCAATCGTGCGAGCAATGCAAAGACGCTGCTGCTGCCCACCGGAAAGGCCGAGGGCACTGTCGTGGAGACGGTCTTTGACCTCTTTCCAGAGGGCTGATTTTTGGAGAGACTGCTCCACCGCCTGATCGAGAATATTCTTATCTTTGATCCCCTGAACGCGGAGGCCATATACGACATTCTCGTAAATTGACTTTGGAAAAGGGTTATATTTCTGGAAAACCATTCCAACATGCTTCCGCAGCTCAATGGCATCCACATCTGGTGCATTGATGTCCTGGTTTAGAATCCGAATCTGCCCTGAGGTGACTGCGGCAGTATCCACTAAGTCATTCATACGGTTGAGGCAGCGAAGCAAAGTTGACTTACCACAGCCTGACGGGCCAATGAAAGCGGTCACCTTCCCTGCTGGGATCTCGAGAGAGATGTTTTTCAAGGTGTTCGTCTTTCCATGATCATAGCTAAAGCTAAGGTCATCGATGGAAATGATGGTCTCATCCGTAGCAACCTGAGGAGCATCGGCAGAATCGAGAATTACTGAAGAGTCATTCATGAGGGAAAAAGATTACCACTTAAGTTTCTTACGGAAACGAGCACGTAAAACGATGGAGATCATGGCAAATCCCATCACGAGTAAAAGAAAGACAAATACGGATCCATAACGCATGTCACGCACGGCGGGTGCGTCTGGGATACGAGCAGAGACGGTATAAATATGGTAAGGTAAGGCCTGCACGGATTGAGTCAGCAAGTCCGAGAACCAAAAGAGAGGAGACCCATCTGCCTCTTCCCAGGGAAGCTTCGCTTTATCAGCAACGGCGGCGGTGAACATGATGGGGGCTGTTTCACCAGCCACGCGAGTGACTCCGAGAACGGAAGCGGTCAGAATACCAGGCGTCGCATACGGCAGGACGGCAGTGCGAATCATCTGCCACTTGGTCGCTCCGAGAGCGAGAGAAGCCTCTCGAAAACCTTTTGGCACCGCTTTGAGCGATTCTTCACAAGCAGCAATGATGACGGGAAGAGCCATAACCGCGAGAGTGAGCCCACCTGCGATAAGTGAGTTCCCCCACCCCTGGAAACTGAGAAAACCATCAGTAAAAGGTATCGCAAGAGCGAGAACGGACGCCTCCTCATTGACATTGTATGTAATGACCGGAAACCAGGGAGCGAGACAGAAGAAAGCGAACCCGAAGAGCCCATAAACGATGGAAGGAACACCCGCCAAGTTCATGATCGCAAGGCGGATGGCATTCACGAGCTTCCCTTTATTTGCATACTCATTGAGGTAAATAGCAGCCGCAACTCCGACGAAGAGCGCCACGGTCATACAAACGATAATCAGAAGTGCAGTCCCAACGAGCGGCCCCCAGATGCCACCTCCCGAATAGGAAAAGGTGTGTTTATCTTTGATGACCGCATCAGGATTTTCAGCCTGAAATTCGCGAAATTCCTT
>CALGMJ010000134.1 GCA_937958875.1 uncultured Verrucomicrobiales bacterium
ATGTCTAATTTCTGATCCCCATTAAGATCCTGAATCTGCAAATTATAGTTACTCTTACCACAAGGATAGTAACTGGGCTTCGTAAAAGTGCCCTTTTCATTCTTCAATACTGAGACGGCATTTGCTCCTAAAATAGCAATATCCTCATCACCATCAGCATCGAGATCACCACTGGCGATCGTGGTCCAATTATTCTTCAGCTCACGTAGCTTAATGATCTCTGGCTCAGCCCATTCCCGCTTAGGAAGTTGTAACTGAATGTATAGCTCATCACGATCTGTCGTGTAGATAAGATCGAGTTTCTCGTCACCATTCAGATCGGCAAAGTGTAAATCGTAAGCAGTCAGGCCCGTGGTCAGCCAACGCTTTTGGTAAGGCGCATTCTCCACGACATGCTCCCAGCGGTCTTCCTGGACGGAAATTTCTGCGCCATCTGCTTTTTCACCCGGCTTCAGACCATATCGAAAAACGATCCGAGCTCGGTCATTATTAATAATCACCATATCCTCGCGTCCATCACGATCCACATCCCCGAGATAGAGAGCTTGAGCATCCCAGCCGACCTTGACAGCGAGCGGCTCCGAAAAAGTTTGAGCTGTCAGAGGAGAAGCTAAGAAGAAAAAGGAGAGAAATCGATAAGACATGGAAATTGAGAAAAACGTGATATCAGGAGGAGAAAAAGGGCAGCCGCTTGCACTGAACACGGCTGCCCTGAGAGATAAATGAAGGTCTATTTGACGAAAATAACGCTCTTCCCTTCGAAGATGCCATCTTTCCGCCAGCTTGTAGTCACATTGTAACCGTATGGGATCTTGATTTTTGAGAAGTCGATCTGATCCTCATCATCTGAGAGATCCCCCACCGTGGAGAAAACATTATCTATCTGAGCACCCACATCGCCCATCGATAAAGTCACGGCCCCAGGCTTGAGCAAATCCTTATGATCCGCAAGGAGGTCTGTCTGCCAGATTGTTTCTTTAGGATTTTTAATCTGCTTCAGGATCGACTTCACCGTCCCGACCGAGTCTAAACCGAAAATGACGTCACCATCATGGAATGTGTAGACGATGTGATCTCCCCCCTCAGCACTAGGTAGAGGAATTTTATAGAGTGTCTGCTCCATGAATTCTTCCTTTGCAGTTTCCATCCCCATCCCAGTCAGCATTGTTTTCAGAGTCCCTTCGAACTTAGCCTGATCTTTCAGAGCGATGATCGCCGCGATGCTCATGGCTGTTTCCTCAGCTGTATCCCCTTTGAACTGCATGTATTCTACTTTCTTCCCCAGCGCGGCTAGCAGATCATCACGGAGTTTAATCCCGATCTGCTTTTCTAACTGGCTTAACTGCATCCCTACCGCCATTGGGCCCATTGGTGAAACAGCTTTGATCATATCCATTATCTCATCATAGAGACCTGGGAGGTCATAGTTCCCCTGCGCCGTAGATAGGGCACCTTTGTGAGCATGGATACTTGGTTTATTGATCGGGTCCTTAGGAAGGAAGTACGAAAGAACCCCTGTTTCAGGGTAATCCATTTTTGTCCGACTTACGATCTCTGGCTGACTGATATCAAATGAAAATCCAAAATTCTTAAGACCATCAAAGCCGAGAGCCTTCCAGCCACTTTCGATATCGATCTGAAGCTGAGCTTTCATCCCGGTCTCGGCCAGCCCTACCTCAGCAGTCATTTTCAGAGCAGCCATGACGTCACTGAGGTCACCGAATACTTGAAGATCTGAAGCCCCATCGAAGAGGAACTCAGAACTTTCAAGAGAAGATTTATGGCCATTCTTAATCTCTGCGATGAAGTCCGCCGGATTATAATTCCCCATCGTGATAAATGAGGTCTCACCGACGACCCCCCAATGAAGAACGTTCTTTTTTAAATCTGGGCCATCGACATGCCAAGCGGTCACCTTAACCCCATCGATCGTTTTCTCTTTATAACTATGAGTTTCATCGGAGTCTTCTCCAGCTTCTTCAATCGCTTTTCCAGCAGCGTCGAGAAAGGATTTTACGGAAGAGTTAAAGTCATCTCCACTGGCACCAACTTCTCCGAGAAGTAAGATCCCAAAATGATCAAAAATAAATTCTGTGCGCTGCACGCTCTCCTCATCAGCTTCTCTAAACTTCTTGACGAGCTCTTCAGTCGCAGTCGGCAGACTCATCGTTAGAAGAACCTCCCCCTCCATGAATCCGAAAATCTTTTCAAGATTCTCGCGCATACTCTTAGCCACGTCACGATCTTCGATATCCTCGAAATTCATCATCTCCGCGAAAGCTTCCTCAACTCGCGGCTTAATCTCGTCATTCTCGTAAATACCTTTCAACGGGGATTTTTCCCAGTTGGCACGGGTTTTGGCCGTGTTCGGTAAATGAAGTGCAAGATCAGTATCGGAACTCACCATTTTCAGCAGATCATCATCTCCAGCATAAGCCGGAGTAGTGGCGATGAGAGCGGCGAGAGAAAATTGACGAAATAAAATCATAGGTCTTTTAGTTATTCTGAGATTGATTGATGGGAACAGCCTTTGCGCTGCCCGGTGGAGAAAGGTAACGATAACCCGAATTCGGGTTCCGAGGATCAAAGGCGTAGGCATCGCGATTTTCAATGAAGTGAATCACCGTCGCCGTTGGAATGGCAAAACCAATCCCTTCGACGGCAGCGCTCGCGATCTTGAGATTATTCACCCCTACCACTTCGCCCTGGCGGTTAAAAAGCGGGCCACCAGAATTGCCGGGATTAATCTGCGCAGTATGCTGGATCAAGGTCATGCCAGAATTCACAACCCGATTTCGGACACTGACGATTCCCTGCGAAATGGTGCGTTCAAGGCCAAGCGGACTCCCTACCGCAAAAACTTCTTGCCCCTGCTCCAGCGCATTTGGCTCAGAGAGTGGCACAAAGGGAAATTCACGATCAGCATGGATTTTCAGGAGTGCCAGATCAAAGAGCGGGCTCTGAGCCAGGAGCTCGACCTTTTCAAAAGTCACCTTCCGAAGCTCTTTAGCCCCCTGTTCATAGAGAATGATGCTGATCTTATAGTCACCAGAAATGACATGATTATTCGAAATAACGTAACCATCTGAGGAAATCAAAAATCCAGATCCCAAGCCCGTAGGAGTACGCACCTGAACGGTAGCTGGCCCTACTTCCTTGACCAGCTCGCTTACCGAACGTGTGGGGAGTTTCTCTCCGTGAGTGTAAATTTTATCATTCTTCTCCAGAACGATTTTTTCTGGATTTGACTGATCCTCTCGCGAAGTCACCGCGGACTTCGGTACTCGAACAAGATCAAAGCCCAAATCAACAATGATCGCAGTGTCAGTCTCACGCACGATAGGCCCCGTGAGTGAAGCACCATCACTAAGAGTCAGCACCTCAGCTCGTAACAGGGTGATCATCGCAAAAAGCAGAACAATGACAGGGAGAGATAATTTCGATTTCAAAATAATAAGAGGAGGCTAGAGCCTGCATCCGGGAGATCAAGCGAGGAGTCTCATCTAAATGAAAGAGCGAAATCGCCTCTCCACCTCTCCAAGGCCCCACCGGGGTAAGGACACCGGTCCGGCGAAACTACAAAAGGAAGCATCTTCTCCATGGCAATCTCCCACCACTCTATTCTCTAACAGCACGAGATCCCCAGCACATCACCATTGCATATGAGATTAATAATTAATTAGAAGAGCTTGCAAAAAAGAGAAAATAGGAACAATGAGCTTCAACGGATAGGGAAGTAAGACTTATTTATCAGCCAAATTTCCCACGGCATTTCATTGCCTAGCTATGTCCATCGGTCAGCTTGTTAGATACCCTGTCCCCACTAAACTGATTCGGTATAAGCACTGATGTTTCCTGTCCAACACTACTTCCTTAACGCCTTCCTATTCTTTGGTGGGTTAATGCTGGTTTTAGCTGAGCAGGATCATGATATCATAGACCCTCCAGAGCTAATCGAAGCACGCGAGCAATGGCTAGCCTCCATGGAAAAGGAAGGAAAGAAAGTCCGCGCCACCTACCGTGATGATCTCACCAAGCTAGAACGCCGATTTACACGCTCAAACCGTCAACATCAACTTGATGCCCTCCAGAACGAAATCAAGGCGGAGAAAAATATCTCAGATACGCCGAGATCTGCCGATATTCTGAGCCGACCACATCCCATCCCAGAACTCAAATTTGCTCGATCCATCTACCAGCGAAAGATGGATGAGTTGACACGTCGAAAAATGGGAAGGTACGAGCGAAAACTCCTCGCACTGAAAAAGAAGTACGAAGAGAACGAACAGCCAAAGGCACTTCAAGCTGTCGACCGTGAACTCAAACAAATCTTCCCTGAAGACGCTTTCGCCACTCATGAAAGGCAAAAGACCAATCGCAGCGAACGCGCCTTTCGGGTCCGTCTCACTGGGACCCGCTGGAACGTCACAAATCCAAGTGGAGAAGAAGGTCAGTTTAAATTTCTACGTAATGGTATCATTGCCATGCCAAAGCACCCGGCTCACTGGAAAGTTAATGGCCCCCGGCATGTCCTGATCTCTCACAAGAATAATCACTGGTCCTATCAGCTCATCTTCTCTGAAGATTTGAAATTTATGGAAGGCTTCCGGACTAAGAGTAACGCAGTCTTCTGGACAGGCTCCCGAAAGTGATTTTTTCTCACTGGCAATCCGCTCCACCGAATCTTAATTTGCGGCCAGATGAAATTTGAAAATGTCACTGCAATTGCGGAAGGAAACGTCTACTTTGAAGGGAAAGTCATCTCACACTCCATCATCATGCCTGATGGTGCAAAAAAGACCCTCGGCGTGATTCTCCCCGGCTCCTACCACTTTGGCACTGAAGCCGCTGAACTGATGGAAATCGCCGAAGGAGCATGCTCTTATGTTCTCGATGGCACTGAGGAGAAGCGCTCCGTGCCTGCTGGCGAATCCTTCAATGTCCCCGCAAATTCTGGCTTCACCATCACTGTCGCTGATGAGCCATGCCACTACGTTTGCTCCTTCCTCAGCTAGTCCCACTTTTTGGACTAGCTGCGACGGCGGGAATGTTCGGTATCATTTGGATCGTCCAGTTGGCCATTTATCCACTCTTTTCTAAGATTGGGATCGAGAGCTTTCCTACTTATCACGCTCAATATATGGCGGCGGTGACTTGGGTCATCGCCCCCTTGATGTTGATCGAAGCCACAGCCTGTGCCTGGCAGCTTTTTCATACCCCGAAAGATCGACGCATTTGGGCTACGACCGCACTCTTGGCAATCATCTGGCTATCGACTGCGTTCATCCAAGTTCCGCTCCACCAGAACATCACTCAGGATGACTTTAGCACTCTAACAAAATCAAACTGGCTTCGTACTTTCGCCTGGTCACTCCGGCTCCCCCTCTTGCTCGTCATTTTTCTTTTTCCATCTAGTGCTTTGTCAGGACTAAGATTTCAGGTAAGTGCGAAGGATATCGGAAATCTGGCAAGGCGGAGATGATCAGGGAATCGAGCATTCTCTTAGCATCGACAACGCGGCCAGATTTTCGAGAGACCAGCAGGAACCCGAAATCTTAGGTTTGACGGAGCACTAGGCCCCATGTCTCCAACTCATAAGCGTGATCAAGTAACAAGAAATTGACTCTCGTCCTTAAAAATCACCGCTATAGGCACCATCAGAGCAACTGGCAAAAGATGAGACATCACCTATACGATGATGCTCATCTTACCCGCCGGACTCGTGACAAACTGAGACTGTTTAGAAACTATAACTCAACCCCAAACTCCACAGCGGACCGATGGTCAGCGCTGTTTCATTCACCTCCCGATAGAGGGGAATGGCCACGGAGCCAGAAAGAGCAAAATCATCATTCACCTGATAAATGAGGGACGGAGTGATCGACAAGTTCGTCGAACCTGTATTTGCAATCTCGATTCCCTGAAATTCATCTTTCTCGCCATGGAAAAGATCGAGCGATAGCTTTGCCCGCACTTTCTCCACGACTTGACGTCCAGCCCCTACACTCAAAAAAAAGGTCTCCGCGGGACGAAATCCTTTCGAGCTTTCATCAAGGGCAAAGGTCCCGTCAAGACTCCCCGAGAACGTCCATTCATTGATCTTATTTCGATAGTTCACCCCAAGAGTAAGCTGAGTGGTTCCGGTACCTAACTGGAAGACCGAAGGCAGCGCGACCCCTACCTGTGGCTGGTCACGTGCCTCTCCCGTCGGTAAAATCAAGCCTGCGGTGAAACCGAGTCCGCTCAGATCCGAAGACAAACCCGCCCAAGGTAGATAGAGCGCTCGCACGGAAGCATCCCCAATCCCTTGAATTGAATTCCGAGGCGCATTTCTCTCCCGCCTTACCGCATCGAGATAGGGCAAGCTTGCACTAAAGATCCAGTTCTCGTCATAACGGTATGACCCCCTCAACACGAGCTGATGGAAGGTCGCAGAAATGCCGGGAGCATTCGGGACCTCAGAAGCACCAGAAAAAAGCTCATCATTATCTCGAAATCGATAATCGAGCGAGACACTGAAACGGGAAGATTGATCATCAAAACCACCAACTGGTGGCGCAGTTAATTTTCATCCATCTCATCCAAAGGACGAGAGGGGCAAAAGAGGAAGCGCGAGAAGCGCAATATTAAAAAATTTCATTAAGGTAAAAGGATATCAGATTTGTGAGAAATGAACCCAAGCCAGAAACAGACCAGCTACTAGAGTTCAAAAATAAGTCACCCCCATCTTAGGGCGGTAACAATAACCCCAGACCCTCACCATAGAGGGGATCTGGGTGGCCAAGTACTGGCTAACAAATCAAATCCGATAAACCCCGTAACAAGCGAGCCATCGCCCTACGGTCTCAAATCGCAGAACGTCCGGAGGTCCTCTCTCATTCCAGCATGAATGAATTTTCGTCAATTCCACAGTGATATCCCGGGAACGATCATGAGCATGGAATTGAACTTCCAAACGACTTCCACTCAAGTTGAGCTGAGTCTCTGTCAAAACCTGATCTTGGGCTAAAAAGCACTGACAAACTTGTTCTTCTTTATCCTGATCTTCCGTGGATGTTTTACAGCAGCCACAAGAAGTTGAGACTTCGGCTAGATCCGGTTCGGAGGCCAATGCACAGCAGCAGACAGGGTTGGCAATCGCCAACGCCATCAACAGAGCTACTAAAGAACGGAACATTGCTAGAACAGCATAGACTTTATGAACTGCATTTCAATGTGTTTCCCGAGGAAATGAGAATCATTGCTTGGGGGAGATCATTTGAACAACTACTGATTACCCTGATTTCACTGATGCCTAAATGATGGAACCTGGGAAAATCTGTAAAATCAGGGTAATCAGTGGTTTCCTTTCGCTGCTACCTCAGATTGGGCCCTACCTAGCTGCAAATAAACATGGTGGCTGCCGTCAGTCCGAGCAAGCGAGCAGCCACGCTTCGATCGCCTCACCTAAATTCGCTTCTAATACTTCTCGAGAGTCGCCCTGCGCAACGCCTATCCACTAGTGCTTTGTCAGGACTAAGATTTCAGGTAAGTGCGAAGGGTATCGGAAATCTGGCAAGGCGGAGATGATCAGTGAATCGAGAGTTCTCTTAGCATCGACAACGCGGCCAGATTTTCGAGAGACCAGCAGGAACCCGAAATCTTAGGTTTGACGGAGCACTAGGACTAATTCTTCCCATCCCAGAAGTTCCTATTCTCTCACGACGCTAGCGAAACCGCTTTTACACCTTCGCATAGGTTTACCTTGGCATGTAACACACTATTTTTCACTCTCATTTCCTCGGATCTATCGCTCGATCATTTCAGTAAATTTCATTCAAATTTAAAAATGACTCTCGAATTTAGCATCATTTCATTTGGAATAGTAGTCGGTATATTTTGGTTGTATTCGAAAAATCCGATAACAGCTCTCTCTTCAGACCAAGAGAAACCAAAGAATAATGAGGAGCTTGAGGACCCATTTCATGTTGAAGTTATCTATCAAGAGGAAGTTGTAGCCGATCTTACGGACCGAAAATTTGTGGAAATGTTTTGGCGTGAGTACCGGATCACACCTCGCTCAGAAAGCTCTCTCAAGTTGATTAAAAATGATGATCTCTGGGAACAGTGCTTATTCAAATTTAGGGATCCGGAAACGAATAGAATATGCGAAACGGGTTTCGCCGGAGGAACAAAACCTTTCATGTGTGAAGGAAAAATTCAAATCCGTGGGCTCTACTTCGAACGGTAAGCTGAATCAACAAATCACACTGCATGTAAAATCTCCATTCACGGAATCTCCAACTGAAAAGCGCCTCCCCCAAGATCATTTAGACGGCGTTGAAGAACGCGTTCGGCGTCTTCCAGAATATCACTTTTTTCTAAGGCGTCTTGGCGGGCCTGCTTCTGAAGGAGATTTGCGACGGCTTCGTAGTCAGATTCTTGGATCTTATTCACCACCCCATTCTTGGAAAAGAAGATGCGGTGATCCAGTTGCTCTACGCTGAGGACCTTAGCCCGCGGCCATTCTCCCACGACTTCATTTCCTTTCAGCTCGAAGTCTTGAAAGTCTGCCAGGTCAAATCCTGCTTTGACGAGAAAATCGCCCTGCACGATGAGAAGTTTATCCGAGTTCATCCACTTCGTCTCATACTTCACCATGGACTGAACTTTACGCTGCACGACGGCGAGTTCGCGGGTTTCACCCCGCTCGATGGTGACACTCTGGCCGGAAACCTCTACTTTTTCCTGTGTAATCGCTCCCAAAGCCGCGGCGAAGCGCTCTACTGGCGAGAGAGCAGGCCGAGCGACGAAATAATGAAATCCCGCCATGAGACCGAGCGCAAAGAGCGTGAGACCAATGAAAAAGGCGAGAGTGCGCCCGCCACGGCGTGGGGCTTGAGCCACCTTTGGTGGGTTCGGTTCTTCTGAATCAATCATAATAAATGGTAGGGATGCTCAAAGACATCGTCGCGGAGAGCGGCTTTCGTCTTGCCTTCACCGAAGTGGAGTGTTCACTCCCTGCTCACCAAGCAATACCTGTGAAAGCCTACGAAATCTATCAAACCGTCGATCCCGCCCTCGTGTCCGAAATGTTCAGCTGGATGAAGGACAATGAAACAGATCTCTATAAAACAGCGATCGCATCTCTCGCTGCGGACCGGAAGCTCCGCCCCATCTTCGTGCAGAAAAAGACGTTTCCAGATCAGGTCGCCTGGCTCCAGAAGACGCTCAAGCTGCGCACGAGTGATAGCATCGGCGAGCATCTACTCCAGGTTTGGTTCATGAAGGGCCAGCAGGAGCTACTCATTAGTTTCTGTGATGGCATGGGCATTGAGCACGATGGCGAGGGCTCAGTAGATGGCGAGCTACCAAAATCTCTCGATGCAGCTAAACTCAAGACCACCATCGATTCCCTTCTTGAGAAAAAAGATCCGAAGCTGGTCACCCTCTACCTCACCGTCTTTAACCTGCAGACAGCGACAGGCTGGGAGAGCCTGACGAAGGCCCTCGAAAGCGATGAGCGCCTGAAGCTGGCCTAAAAAGCCGCGCGATCTTTCCAAGAGATCACCTTTTCAGCCTGTCAGTGGGATCCAAATGCGTGCCGCAAGGACCCTGACAGGCTTATTTTTGCCCTCCGGGATCACGCTCAAAGAGCCTCTGCATCCGATCCACGTATTGGCTTACGGGATCATTCTGATCGAGCTCTGCCTCTTTGAGCCTTTTTTTGATCTCCAGATAATCACTAAACTGGCCACTATCTTCCTTCACTGTGGAGAGGTGATACCAGTCGAGAAGATCCACTGTTTGTTCATGCCGATCGAGTTCTCCTTTTCGAAAGGCAGCGAGATTTATGAGGGTTTCATCGATTTTCTCAGGCTCACCTTTCGCCATGTCTGAAAGCACTCGAAGGTAGCCTGCAATCAGCTCCCGGTAGCTTGGAAAACATCGATACGATAAAGCCGTTAAGAGATCGACAGTCGGACGAACGACTTCCACCCGCTGCGCAATAGGCAAGGTTGCCATTTCGATCCAGGCATCAAGCGGCTTGAGCTCCGGACTGCCATCTTCTGATTTAAAATGGAGCCGCAAAATCTGCTCCAGACGCACCTCCGTCTCCGGGATCGTCATGCTCTCTGAGAGAGGTTTTTCAGCCATCTTGACGACTGCAAGCGACCACCATTTTTCAAGCCCCTTACGCCCTAGGTTAACCTCGGGAAAATGCCGCCGAATGAGAGACAACTCTTCTCCCTGATGGAGCGCTGCTTCGGAAAGATAGCTAATCATGGCCTTTTTCCCATCCGCCTGATCGAGCAGGGCCATGAGAAGAGCTCCTGCGGAAGCGCGGAAAAGCTCACGCCCAAGAGCATCAAAGCTCTCCGTTTCATTCACCTCGACTAGCTTTTCTACCTCCATCCAGCCACCACTTTGAGCGAGTGACAGATAAACGCGGCGGTCACCTCGGTTTTCTTGCCATAAAAGAGCTTCTTCGAGACCATCCAGTAGCCAAGGCTGCACTTCCAGCTCTGCTCCCGCCTCGAGCACCTCCTGACCTCGGAGAGAGCGCTCGATCACTAACATTTTTAGCATCTCCCGCCGGAGGTCCTTTTGGACAAAGCTATTCCCCCGCCCCAGCCTCACATTGATCTGGAGACGATAGCCCCCACCCTGACTCTGGGGGATAATGAAAAATTCGGGCCTGACCATCGATTTCTTCCCCCGAACAGGTGGGAAAAGCTCTACCACAATTGGATTATCTCCCCCTTTCAGCTCTCCAGTCAGCTTCCCCAGTGTCTCCATAAGCTCCTCCCCATCCTGCGTCACCGCAGCCCGAAGGCGAAAGCTGGCCCCATGCACCACGAGAAGACCATTCTCGCTCTCACTGCGGCCTTCATTTTGAATACGCCCACCTGCTTGCTGGGCAGAAGCGTGCCCAACGATGAAAACTAGAAGATAGAAAAAAATGCGCATCACGTTTTAAGAGCGTTCACTGAAGTATGAGCGAAGCACAAGTGAGAATATGTCCCTCCGCTTGTCTTCACTCATTCGTTTCGGTAAATACACAGCCTCAGCACTCATTCACACATTTTAAAGTCCGTGTTATCCGTCACCACATCACCATTTGGCACCACGAGCGAGGGCCAAGCCGTTACCCATTATACCCTAAAGAATTCTCATGGTCTTAGCGCGACGGTGACAGACTTTGGCGCACTTTTGACTTCTGTCACCACCCCAGACCGTGAGGGCAAGCTCGCCGATATCACCCTTGGATATGATGATCTAGCTGGCTGGGAAAAAAATGAGCCGTATTTTGGGGCTACCGTTGGCCGCTATGGAAACCGGATTGCAGGTGGGAAATTCGATCTCGATGGTAAAACATACACTCTCGCGACAAACAATGATCCTGCTGGAGTTCCCTGCGCCCTTCACGGCGGTCTTAAGGGCTTCAACAAGGTCTGCTGGAGCGCTGAAACGGTTGAAAAAGATGGCGCCGTGGGCGTGCAGCTCCGTTACCTTTCAAAGGATGGCGAAGAAGGCTACCCCGGAAATGTCACCACGAAGGTGACCTACTGGCTCAGTGAGAAAAATGAACTGCACTGGGAAGTCGAAGCCACTTCTGATGCCGCCACTCCCATCAACATCGTCCAGCATACCTACTGGAACCTCTCTGGAGATGGCTCTCAGAGCATTCTCGATCACGAAGTCACCATTCCTGCCGAGACTTATCTCGCAGCGGGAGCAGACATGATCCCCACCGGCGATGCCTCCCCCGTCGCAGGCACTGCGCTCGACTTCCGTGAAAGCACCACTCTGGGAGCCCGGATCTCAGCAGACAGCCTCAGCGATGCCTGCGGCTATGATCACTGCTATGTTATCGGAGGAGAAGGCCTCCGTCAGGCTGGCCTTCTGACTCATCCTGCTTCGGGACGGAGTCTGGAAATCTTGACAGACCAGCCTGGAGTGCAACTTTACACAGGCAACTTCCTTAAAGGTGCCGATGGTAAAAATGGCATCGTCCATGAAAACCGCACTGGCGTCTGCCTGGAAACTCAAAATTTCCCCGATGCTCCAAACAAGCCTACTTTTCCAAACTCAATTCTCCGCCCAGGTGAAACATACCGCCATACCATGGTCATGAAATTCTCCTGGTAACCTCTACATCTCACCAAAGCCATGAAACGCCTTTTTCTCTCACTCGTCCTCAGCTGCAGCCTTGCCTCAGCGGCCGATCTCACCGTTAGCCACCTCACCTTCAAAGCTGGTGAGCCGTGGATCGAGCAACCTAAAAGCCATATGGTCAAAGGAGCGCTCACTTTCGGAAAAGATGGCCCTCTTTTAAAATTCTATCACTTCGGGAAAGGTCAGGGAGGCGGAGTCGATGCCAACCTGCGACGCTGGGCCAAGCAATTCAAAGAAGCCCCAAAGATTGAAAAGAAAGACCACGGGAAATACACCAGTGTCAAAATGACAGGCACCTACATGGTCGGCGGCATGATGGTCCGCAATAAGGTCGAGACCCCAGACTATATGCTTCTCGGTGCCATCATTCCCCATCCAGATGGCGACGTCTTTCTCAAGATGACTGCCCCGGAGGCGAAGCTCAAGGAGGCGCAAGCCGC
>CALGMJ010000135.1 GCA_937958875.1 uncultured Verrucomicrobiales bacterium
TGATTAATCATCCCATTCACTACAGGTCGGTACGATGTCTGAACTTGCAGAATCAACTCATAAAGCTTCAGATCAATATCTCGATTACTCACGAGGACACTGAGCTTAGCTGAAGCTAACTTCACTTTTAAAAGAAAATCGTCTTCCTTATTATAGAAATCATTCGAAAAATTCTCATCAGAAGGGGTATTCGTAATCAGTGTGGGTGCAACGAGAAGATAATGCTCCCATTCAGTCAAAGCCAGATGCAGCGCTACCAATGCCTCTCTTTCATGATGCCTTAAATCAGTCTTCACCTTGAGTGAGGATGTACTTACGCGATCAACTTTTCGATGAATTGATTCTATTCTCTCCTCAAGATAACCTCGCCCAAAATAGGCCAAGACCAAAATTAAAATCATTCCCGGGGACTGCTCTTTTAATGTTTTCAAAAATCCTTGGATATCATTTATCACAATACCTGCGGGTGATAACATGGCCCTTTTCTTTGTCAATATCCTAGGGACGAGGGACTTGGTTAGAGCAGGATGATTGGTTAGAAGGCTAATTCTGGGAATGGGGCGGCTTTGGTGAGCAGGGACTACAACCTCATTCGGATAGACTGTATCATAACCAAATGCTGTGTTGAGCGATTCATTCGCACTCAGTTCGAAAGAGCACACTGCGAAGTAGCGCCAGATTCCTCGCTCCTCGAGGATAAGGAGGTGTGGCACGGTCCTCCCCACCAACAGTTGGTATCGTACTATCGCTCCCCCAAGCGGTGGACTGCCCAAGGGCTTTTCAGGCTGCATTTTTCAGGGACTTTGTTTAGCGAACATGGCCTAGCGTCTTTATCCAACTGCCCTGATAAAAAATCTAACATCCCCTATCTTCTCTAGAAGCCACTTTCTTATTCTAATAAGAATTTCACTTTTAACTACAAACAATCACCCCTTCTTATCTTTCGACCCCAATTCAAGACATCATCTCTTCAACTTGACATATTTTTATAAAAATGAGAATCGTCATTCTCCAACCATACATATGAAACCGCATCCCCTTATCTTTATCAGTACGAGTCTTCTTTTAACAGCCATCAGCAAGAGCGCTACGGTCTACGGAATCCGTCTTGAAACTGACAATGCGAATCCAGCATACACGCTCGTTCCAGTGACAGATGGAGCAACGATCACTCAGACAAACGGAGGAGCACTAGCGAGCGGAAATCCATCATCTGCAGCTTATACGTTCGTGGATACCGCAAACATGATCAACTTTGGATTCACTCTTCAACTGGGAGGAACCAACCCTGGATTAGGAGCTGATACCTCTGGCGGGGTGACTACTCGAGCAAGTGGATTCGGAGTGAGCGGAGCCAGTTTCGATGCCGGAGAAAATGTGGTTGCCCAAATCATTAATGAAAGCACAAACATTCAGTCTGTCGTGATCGACTTTGTTAGACTCACTCAAACAAGTGAGGGCCAATCAAACTTGAACATCGATACCAACAACGACGGCACCTTCGATACCAGCACAAGCTCTCTAGATACCTCATGGACTGGAGCAAGTGACGTCGTCGTCTTCACTAATCCTGGCGGTGCCACGGATAATGCCTATCGAATCCTCCAAATTGGCTACACCGTGACCTTAGTTCCAGAACCCTCTGGAATCTGCCTACTCAGCATCGCAGGAATGGGAATGCTCCTCAAACGCCGACGCTAATGACTGTCGAGAGCGCCAGCATCTGAATATTCGATTCAATCATCATACTGAGAGTCTCGCTCCACCTTGTGCGAGGCTTTGGCGTCCCGCCTCTAGAATCGCTGTCGTTTCCTTCGTAGTCTCGGCTGTCGCCAAACTCCCCTGCCAATCATCAGGCTGAGTGTTTCCATTTCTGATGGAGCACGCTGCTTCGATGAAATTTGCGATGCTGGTGTAGCCATAACTATTTTGGCCAACGAAAGCCCCATTGGCATCAGGCCCGTAGCGCATAAAGAGCGGATTAGGAGAAGAGTAGCCCGCGGAATCAGTAGCTACCTCATAGCCTCGATGAGCTTGATCCACCCTCACTTCACCCAGATGACTGAGACAGGAAAATCTCTGTTGCGAATGCACCTCTGCCTTAGGCGCAGACCACGCTGAGGTGTATATCGCAGTGCCACGGTTTCCTGACTGGTGCTCCCAGTCTACCATGAGAGTAATGGAATCTTCGGTGTCCATTCCCATCCCTTTTGCCACCCCATCTGAGGCAGAGGCGACCACCGAAACAGGCCGAGCAAGTCCCTCCATCACCCAGACATGGAAATCGATGTGATGCGCATTTAGATAGTAGCTAATGTCACTCGCCTTTCCAGCCCAGGCTCGAAAACTCTCAAGCTGAGACTTTGGCTGACTCATGTATGACTGGAAGTACGAAAAATCACCGAGGTCTCGAATTCGCTCACGTGCATCAGCATAGATTGGGTCCCATCGTTTATGGACCTCAACACAAACAAGTGCAGAGTTTTGCTTCGCAAGTTGCACCAGTTCTTCATGTTGAGCTAAGGTCTTCACCATAGGTTTTGCAATCAAGACGTGCTTCCCCTGCTCCACCGCAACTTTCGCCATTTTGAAGTGTAAATCGTCCGGGGTAAAAATCAGAACCACATCAGCTTCCTCAACCGCACCCAGCCAGGCGTCTGGATCACGACTAACGCAATCAGCAGGGAATGAACGAAAAGACGTGTCCAGTCCGTAGCGCTCACCGAGCATTTTCTGAAAATGCTCCCTCACGGCCGGAAATTTCTGCCCCTGTGATCCTGCGATCAAGACCTCTGAAATGAGCCCACGGCGCTTGAGGTCAAAACATGTCAAACCCACCACTCCTGCCCCTTTATCTGAGGAACTTTCCGCTCCGTTCACAAAACCGGTCACATATTCACCGCTGCCTAGAATCAACACCTTTGGTCCTGTCATCCCCTCTATCCATCAATGATCAAACGTCTCCTGTCGAGCCGACAAATCTCAGCACAGAAATCGCAACTCCTTCTAATGCGACTGGATTAGGGGCTCCAGGAGCGGTTCATTATTTAAATCCTGATGGAGTGATTTTACAGTAAAAGGCATCTGCTAAACTCACTCAAGCATGCGAGAGAAGGCGATCCCCAAAGAGAATGACGATTGTCAGCAAGAAGAACAAAGCTGCGGTCGCAAATTTCACTGCCGCCGTATGGTTCTTCTGAAACTTCAGAAGAGCCTCACTGGTCATTCCTCGATAGGCTAGCAGGAAGATAACGACGAGAGGTAAAATAAAGGCAATGTTGTAAATCAATAGATACAGCATCGCATCAGCTCTCCCCTGCTGAATCTGATAAACGATAGGTGCATAAACCTGTCCGGTGCACGCTAACTCAAGAAATGAAATAATAATCCCGGTTACAAAAGCCGCTACAACATAGTTGCGTGCCCGAGCTCGCTTCCGAATGGTCCCCCGGATGCGATTTTTCAGAAATTCAGGTAACTGAAGAGTCATCTCCTTGAGCGATCCCCTCCGAGCCCGGATACCATCGCGAAGGCTTAACACTGCCACGAGAAGAGCAAAAAAGGCGAATACCCATGTCATGATCATGCGAGCCCATTGAAAACTCTTCAGCTCTGTCAGCTTTTCAATCGCAGCATGAAAGACGAGACCTACGGAAAAATAAGCTAAAAAGATGGCCAAGATGAAGGAACAGCCGACCATGAGAATCTCACGCGGCGTCCGCTTTGCCACCTGCAAGTACGAGAGAAAGAAAATAATAGTAGCGAATGCACAAGGATTCACGCCATCAAAGAGACCGCCCAAAATCACAATGAGTAGAGTGATGTTAGAAAACGTCTCCTCCACCGCTTGCTTAGCCTCAACCATTTCCTCCTCCTCAAAAATAGCCCAAGAAGAATCATCCGGCATCTCCATCGTATCAACCAGAAGCTCTGCTAACATGGCCGGCTCTACATTCGGAGCGATCGCAGCTCCAGCCTGAGCAAAAAATGAGGGTGTTTTGCCCGCTCCACTGACTTGAAACCGATCGCAAAGCGCCCGATTAAAAAGAAGATCATCTTGATCGAGAATATTTCGACGATCTAGCTCAAGAAGAGGGAATGAGTCTTTCAAATCTTCTAGGTGACTTTCAGCTTTCTCGCACTGCTTACAGCCAGGCTTATAGAACACGATCACCTTTAAGTGCTGGCGACGTGCGGCGATATCAGCTGGATCTTCTACATCAGCAACCTGCTGACTCTCCTTCGACACTTCACTGGATTTCGCCAGATCAGCAAAGGAGCTAAACGAAGATTCGGCCTTATCCTTAGGGGCGAAATGCTTTAAGAGCTTAGGGAGATCTGATTTTGAAATTTCTTTAACGTTGGCATAGGCCAAAAGAGGCCTCATCCCCGCACCCATATATTTATAATTCTTTTCCAGGTGATTTGCGAGACGGTCAGCAACATCAACATCCTTAGATTGCTGTGGAATCAGATCGATAAATGCATCGAGATCAATGGTCTTACGATGTGACATCAAGGCGAACCAGGATTCAAATCGAACAGTGATATCTGCATCATTCTCGGCCATCTCACGAAGCTGAGCCTCAGCCACGGCAGAAAGCTTTGGCGACCGAGTTTGTGACGACCAATATTGATCTTTCTTCTGATGAAGATCACTGAAAAAATGTTTCCAAGTCCCACGGGTCTTATTGAAACTCATCGGTAAAGCAAGGCGCACCTGAGGTGCAGAATCACTCACCAACTTACTCATATTTTCACGAACCCAGTCTGGCCTCGACTTCAGTAATGAAAACCAGGCAGCCCGGCGTAGCCAGCGGTTCGGAGATCGAGTATAGGGAGTTACGACTTTTTCATCCTCTACCTTCAGTGCTTTTCTGAGAATGATGAGAGCGAGAATCTTGATCTGATCTGGAGCCTCACTCGCTATTTTTTTACGAGCCCAGCCTTGCAGGGCCTTTCGGCTATTTCGTTTTTTCAGCGCATTTTCAAATCGATAACTATAGACTTCATTCGCCATCAGCTTGCCATCTTTTTTGTCTAACTCGGCTAAGGCTGCGACCATGAGAGGCCAGTTTTTTTCTTCACTAAAGCATGACGTGGCAGCATCTTTTCTAATTTTAGAAAGATCATCCTGTAATAAAGCAGTGAGCAGCGGGGTCGCTTCTTTACTCTTTAGATTATAGAGATCATCTGCTGCTGCTGCTCGCTGGCTCGTGGTCAGTTGGCTGAAATTCTCCATCAACGAAACCAGTCCGAGCGATTCATCCGCTTTCGCAAGAACGTAAGCAGCACGAAAAGAACGGTCTCCATGACTCTCCCATTGATTCAAAAATTGAGTAATGGAGGTCTTTAAAGTATTAAGTCCCCCCTTTACCTTAGGCCCTTTAGCGGGATCTAAATTGGTAGAATCAGTGGACTTGGGCTGATTCCCGCTAAGAGGAGTAAGAAAAGCGTCGTACAAAGAATCCAGACTCGTCTCCCCCCCACTCCCAGAAGGAGGAAGTCGGCGAGAGTATGATCGACGAGTATTTCGAGGGAGGCGGATGGTATTTAGAACGGCATCGATTTTCTCATCACTCCCCGAAAGCAGTGCTGAAGAGAGGTAATCTGCTACAAAATCTTTCTTAACCTTATCTCGATCGTCGCTCAAAGAGCGTAAGGTCGCACAAGCGACATCGAGATTTTCATGGGTGGCGTAGCGGGTCGTAATCTTTAGAAATTTTTCTTTATCTGAATCAAGCCCTTTGATCGCACCAACGATGATGTCAGCTGGTCGGGAATCTAAATGAACAATGAGATGATCTGGGAGAGGGATTTCCATGCTCGTAAAGGCACTCGTCACCGGAGCGATCATTTCATCATCCTCTAAAAAGAGTTTTTCTAGAGCTGGCCGAGCTGTTTTGAGCCTCAAGGCCACCACCGTATTAATGGCGTGAGAGCGAACAAAGGAATCCTCATCAGCGAGTAAACTAATCACTTTCTCATCAGCAGCACGATTACGTGTTTCGCTCATGAATTCCAGCACAGCACTGCGCACCCGCCAGCGAGGATCATTTAGTAAAACGACAATCTGCTGATCAATTTCGGCGATTTTCTCTTTACTCAGTTTCCCGTCCTTTGAGCCACTTCGTCTACTACTGTCTGATCCCAGAAGTTTCGTTAAGGTTTTTAAGGCCGAAACAATCATATCCTCGCTCTCATGCTCCAGATGACCGAGCGCCATTTCCACCGCTCCGCTGCCACCAATTTCCCGAAAACGGCGCATGGCGGCGTGAATGACATTGGTATCCTTTTCTTTTAATAAAGCTGGCATAACCAATGGCAAAACCTGTCTCCCCCCGAGACCTAAAATTGTATCGATCGCAGTTTCACGAATCAACGGATCTTGAGCCTCCACAAAATCTCGGACAATCGGAATGGCTAAAAATCCAGCCTGCTTAAGCCCCGCAATGGCGACTAGCTGCTGATCACGATTTCCTCTGGTAAGATCACGCGCAACAAGAGAGGCATTTTTAGAATTTTTTCGATTTAAGACGAGATGGTATTGAGCCTCTTTCAGGCTCAATACGTTACTACGTGGCAGGGCAGAATTCTCAGCAAGGAATCCCTGAATCGCAGCAACAGCCTTGAGGGCATGTGGATGGAGCATTCGAATGGCACGATTTTTTCGATCACTATTTCCAGAAATGATGTCGCGTAAGTAGCTCTGCATTTGCTCAGGCGACAGAGTGGGGCCATCGGTCGTGATCGCATCAGTAAGACCAGCCCACTTTTGCCAATCCCGAAGAGCATCCTGATTCATCTCATCCCCTGATTTTAGCCAGGGGTTGAAGGCAAAAGACTTCCCCGCTGCCTGCTCCAGAAGCTCTAACGCCCCAAGTCGAACTGCTAGAATAGAGTGACTGAGAAGATTAACGAGCTGTTGCCGGGGATAATTTTCCCGTTCCCGAATGGCATCCTGTAACAATGTTCGCGTCTTGGTATCAACCAGTTCACGCACCGCCCAAATCCAATCTTGCTCACTCTCCTGTGCTGAGGAAATCCGCTCCAGGCGAGCATGTATTCCGCTCGACTCTGCCCAGGCGACACAAGGCAAGAGACTCCATAAAAAGACGAAGACCAAGAGATGCTTCAAAACGTAGAAAAAAGGAAAGAGGCTAAAAAAATTAGTGCAGAAGAGCGTAGGCAAAAATGTTGGCGTTGACTCGGACCGAGTTCGCAATTTCATTCCCGCCTCAACAACAACACCCTTCAGTATTTGACGTGTCATTCAGGCCATCGGAAGCAAAGGCTACTACCAATTTTCCATTGAGAGTAATTCCCTGCAGCTTACTATCACCTCCGTATTTCAGAGGGAGTTTTTTGATGGTATCGACCGTCTGAAAGAGAGCATGCTTCATGGAAATATCTTTGAGGGAGTCCTTTCCGAACACCCGCTTCATCTCCCGCTGAAAAGCAGTCGCCCAGCTCTTGTTAGAACAGCCAGGGGAAGCGAGAAGAAAGCCTCCATTTTCGAGATATTTTTTGAGATTCACTCTCTCCTTTGCCGTCAAATTGAAGTCATCTTCACCGGTCATAATCACAAAGGGAAATTGAAAGAGCTCTTCGCCAGCCAGCTTGACAGGCTTAAAACGGCGCTCCGTTTTGATACTCGTTTTTTGCTGAACCCGACTCAAGAACTCGTCACTAAAACAACGAGAGGTTTTCGTTCCGGCATAAATTAGGTTGCCACACTGGACAGCCCCCTCTTTTGCTAGAAGCGATACACTTCCGAAGAGGGCGAGAGAGAAAGTTAAGACAAGCTGTTTCATAATCATTCAGTGGTAAAATAACGCTTCACCGCATCGCGGTACTTAGCTGGGATTGCTTCAGGAGAAATGGTGGTCTCGGCAGGGTTTCTATGGGTCTCAGTTTCAATCTGGTTTTCTGCCGAGCTAGCCTGCCCGCCGGACCGACCTTTCTGCCCTAATCCAGAGCCACGAGAGGAAGAAAGTTGTGAATTCGAAAATTGAAGCCGATCGGGGCCATAGGCCGGAATGTTTGAGCTATCTCCAGCCACCGAATAGCCATCTTGACCTCCTCCACCAGGACCGCCCCCATTACCACCAGGCTTTGGACCATCGCCCTCGCCTTTTGGCACTCGTCCAAGAAGAGACTCCAGCATTTGTTTCATTGTTTTCTGAATACCGGGCTTCACACGGAAGCTCGGGGTCTGGCCCTCACAAGCCTGTCAGAAAACGTTTTCCGGTTTATCCAGCAAACGCTGCATGAGTTGGTATGCTAAAAGCGCATTCGTATAAGCAGCAGAAGAATCACCTCGTTTCCCACCATCTGCAGAAGCCTGCATCGGGTCTGGAATATCCATCCGAGCAAGGTCTTCTAAAAATTCAGCCACATCATCCTTCATCTTTTGAGCTTCCTCTGGCAAGGCGTCAGCCCGTTCACGTAGCTTGGCGGCAAAATCAATTAACGCTTTTCGATTTTTCTCTTGTAGCCGAGAAAGCCCATTCAGCTGATTCGCATTTTTCATCTCTCCCAGCGCGATCTGTTTTCCGACATCTTCCAGGCGCATCACGATAGATTGCTGAGCGTGAAGAAGGCGTTTGTATTCTGCCGCCATCTCTAAAACCGCGCCTAGTTTCCGAGCGAGTTCCGCATCTTGCACGACCGCCTCAGCCTGCTCTGCTACTCCCCCGAGCCGCTGCTCAAGCTTTTCGATATCTGCTTCACTCGCCGAATCAGAAAGGTTTTCAAGATCATCAATATTCAGATCCAGTGTCTCTGCCGCGGCACGGGCAGCGCTCTTTAAGTCCTCCTCCAGCTCGAAAGCCTTAAAATCATCTGCAATGCGTAATGCGAGTTCAGAGGCCCGAGTATGTGCCCCCATCGCCTCCTTACGCAGCCTCTCAAATTCAGCTTTATTTTCTGATTTCTTAAGAGCTTTGAGAGCGTCCCGACTTTCTTGGATCGCTTGAGCAAGAGCTCGATAGCGAGCGGTAAATTGTTCTAACTGAAACTGGGAACGAATCCGCTTCGCGTAGTCTTCCTCACTAATAATGTGCACTCGCACGAGTTCAGAAACGCCAATCCCTAATAAGGATGGATTCCGATCAGAAGCCTCTAAATAAAACTCTAAAGTTTGCCCTGGCTCTACCCCCAAGGGTTCCAGGCTCAAGGTGTCTTCAAATTCATAGTCCTTATGAGTGAGCGCCTCTGCAACTGCCTGATTACGATCTCGGTAACCAACTAAGGTCCGGGTCATACTAACAGAGGCTAGGCCGATATCATCTTCGACATTACCTTTCATCGGCAAGACCGAACGAGGGGTCGCCAGGACCGTAGGCTGAGGTTCATCGAACGAAAGTTGAGGAGCAAGATCAGGAAGAGCTTTCAAAGTGAGCTCTAAAGGCGCTTCTGCTGGTGTAGAACGAATATCACGAACGAGGGCTGAAAGTTTACTGGAACGGCTTGCGGTCCAAGTGAAAGTGACTTGATTTTTACCCGTGAGCTCTGCCGCAATTTCCTTCGCGATAGCTTCTTCACTTTGATTCAACGAGGTAATGGAAAGAAGCCCTCCTGAAAGAGGACGATTACTTTCAAGGGTGAGAGTAATGGTGGACCCGTCGAGAGCTTTGACTTCAGCAGACTCGAGAGAAAACTCTTGAGGGGCCTGACCGGTATATGCAGGAGGTACGATTTTCACCCTAGTCCCAGAAATACGTGGTTCAAAAAGAACATCGAGATGATGCCAATCACTGCGAGCACGCCCAGTGGCGAAAGCAAACTCTAAAGGTTCTAGTGTATTTTCAAATTTCTTGGCGAAGCGTGTTGGGGTTTCCCGAAAGGTGCTGGATTTCTCGATAAGTCCCGTATTGGGATTTCTAATCAAACAAAACACCTCCTCAGTCACCTCTCCACCTGAGATCTCCACCTGCACCATCGCATCTCCTTGATACACCGCCTGAGCATGCCCCGGACTAATCTCAAACTGAAGTGGACTGTAAGGGGCTAGATCCTCCGATGGATTCAGCACCCGCGCCCAGACTACAGAAAAGGACTCAGGGGCGCTCGCTTTCAAAAGCAAAAATAAAACACCGACTCCTAAAACTGCTCCACCGCTTAAGGCAATCGCTTTCGCTGGGATTTTCGATTTCAGGGGAAGGCTCTGGAGCTTCTGCGCAGCTTCATCAAGCGATCGCTCAAGATGAAATTTATGCATCGGACTTTCTGCTTCCATTGAGGCAAGATAAGTAGCGGAGAGGGAACGCCCACGTTCATCATTTAACTGGGCATCGGCCAACCTCGCGGTAGTCATGGGTGAGATTTTTAAAATGCGATAAAGACTATATCCTCCTATTCCAAGAAGCATCACGATGATGGTGACATTGAGAATTTTTCTTACTTCCGCACTGAAAGCAAAGTGGTAGTCAGCGATCCCGTGGCTTAAGAAAGCGAGACCCGCGATCGTTAACAAAGCTAAAAGCAGAACCGTAAGAAGACCCAGTATTCGGCTACGGTGCAGATGATTAAGTATTTTCTGGAAGATCATGGCATTTAGAGGAGTCCGTTACGGCGGCGGAGAAACCATTCGCTAGTGAGGAATGCGGTGAGAAGAAATGGTAGAATAAAATGAAGCCAGAATGGCTTCCAAATCATCCCTTGATCGAGAGTTGCTGGGGATCGCTCAGTAACGCTCTCTTTGAGGAAATTTTGAAATTCAGCGACGGGAATCATTTTCCCGCCTGTTGACTCTGCAAACCTCTTGAGGAAATCATGATCTGGACTGAGTTCATCCATCTCCGCTAGAGGGGCAGAGACGGTGAGATTCGCTGCGGGGAGAGCCTCCTTATTCATTCCAGGTAAGCGTAAGCGGACCTGATAATTTCCAACCTGCTCGGGAGAAAAGCTAGCCGCCCACGTAAGACGTCCATCTTTCCCCGCTTGCTGAGCCGGAGAAAGAAGTAGTGGCTCGCTAGAATCTGGCCCGATAATTTCAAGCTGTGGCGCTGATGAGGAATCCTTTCCACGGTATGCAATTTTCACCGCTACAGGAGTGCCAGGATCTACCGTAAGAGCGGAAAGATTTAAGGAGTAATCTTGGCCTGGTAGAAATTCAGAATAGGAAAGCATCCAGTAAATCAACTGGATCCAGAATTCATGATACATATTCCCGAGCTCGCGAGCCTTCGGGTAGAAATCCCACTTCCACAAGCCATCAGCATTTACCAGACTGGTGACCCCCTGACCGTATCGACGCACCAGTAAGAGCGGAAATTGATCATTCACCGAACTCGTCGCTAGTCGTCCATGTGCTAGCACTCGTGTGAAAGGCTTCACAATATCCACCCGATGCCCATCCTTTAACTTTGGTAAAGTTTCCCATACCTCTGACTCTGGCGCAGGGAGCGCCTGCCCAAAAAGACCAGCAGCCTGCCCATCCAACGAAGGACGAAGAGAGAACTCATCACTCGTTCCAGTAGCCCAGGCAACCGGCTCAAGAGGCTCCAACGCGGGCAAACGCCCACTATAAGGCTTAGCTCTGGCAAACAACACCGCCCCACCCTGATCACGCACAAAACGCCTCAATAGCTCAGCCCTCTCTGCGGTAATAAAGTGCTCCGCATTTTTCCCAAAGATGATGAGATCATACGACTGGAGCGCCTCTAGTGAACTTGGAAAAAAATCTGTCTCAGACTGAGCTGGCTTTGACTCCCCGGAATCAATGCGAAAGTAGCGTGTATCGCTCAGCCGGTGAACCGAATGCACATCCATGTATTCCTGCTGGCGTAAAAGCTGTGCCAAGAATTTGCTATCCCAGTAAGGGGCTCCTTCGGCGATAAAAACTCTCGCCTTATTTTTAAGCACTCTTAGATGCACTTGCGCTGAATTATTCGAAGTACGAAATTCACCATCCTGAGTCGGGATACTCACCGTCCAAGTAGTCGATTGCTCTGGAGCAGGAAGAGAAAAAGTCACCCACACCTGCTCATCCTGACCTACCCGAACGGTCTCCTTTTTCAGGAGCGTCATCTTTTCATCGAGCAAATCGAGCTGGCTTTCAAAACTTCCCAAATTTTTAGAACTAACCCCAACGGTAATCTGTGCGTTCTGTCCCGGAAAAACGGTGACAGTTTTACGAGGAAGCGTCAGGGCCAGATCAGGAGCCTGATACTGTGAACCGATGGGAACCGTAAAAAAAGGAACTCCCAGTGCACGTGCGCGTAATGAGACATCTGACTGGCGTGGTTGATGTGTCTGACGACCATCACTAAGAATCACCAGACCAGCCGGGGTTTCCCCTCGCGCACTGAGCTGACTCAGGAGACTGTCAGCAGCTTTGGAAAGATCCGAATGTTGACCTGAAGCCTTCAGCTCCAAATCTGTCCCCTCTTTCCGTTCCTCCAGTTGGTCACCAAAGGTAAAGGTCTCGGTGGTGAGATCTTCTTTTTGATGATGTTCATCGAGGGCTTCTAACAGTTGCGATGCTTCGGCGGCCCGACTCCGCTCCCCCGCCTCCACAGACATCGACTGTGAATCATCAATCAGGGTCACCCATGGGCGCTGAGTCCGATCCGTCAGTGAGATCCATTTACCTGGATTTAGCAAAATTAATGCTAGAGCTACAAGAGCCAGCAAGCGTAGGGAAAGCAGCACCTTTCGCACAGAGCCTGAAGTCGTCGCCGTGGATTTCCATGACAGCCAGACTCCCCCGCTGACCACGATCAACAGGAGAGGAATGAGAATAAAAAATGGAAGAACAGGATTCACGAATTTACTAAAGAAGAAGTCTTTGGCTTGGGCTGCCAGAGCGTAACGAGAGATTCGATAAGAAGTAGGCCCAGAGCGAGTGCGATGAGCCAGGGCCAGAGAGAGAGACCGTCTCCGAATGATGCCCGGCGAAGAAGTTGCTTCGAATTGAGGACTTCTCCCCCTGCGACTTGTTCGGGATCGATAGTCCGTAAATCAGATTCTGAACTAGGGAAATTTGCCGCCTGGTGGTGAATAATTCGCGGGCCAACTTTCCACCGATAAAGACCAGGGGAGGCATCTTGTTCCGATAGCAAGGAAAGTCCCAGCTTCGTCATCTGCGTTTCAAAATCAACCGGCTCCCCATCATCATCAGTAAGCACTAAAGATTCAGGACTGAGCGCATCTCCCGGCATCCACATCACCCGTGAACCAGGTAAGAGCAGATTTATCTCACCATCATGAGATGGCCGGGCATTCAAGAACAGCTCTGCCATAAACGGGAGAAAAACACTCTCGCCAGCCCAGCTGGATACCGCTGGAGCGAGAGGGAGATTCCAGAAAAATAAGCCATCCTGATTCTGCATCAAGGCAGGGACTTCATCTCGATAGTCGATGAGACGGGTCAACCCTGCGAGCTGATCCAGATCAGGTTTAAACCGAGACTGAAATGAACCTTCAACAGGGTTCCCATATTCACCTGATTCAAAGAGATTAAAAATAGAATTCCCAGGAGCAACCTGTTCCGAAATCATCGCTTCCCATGAACCTTCCGTCTCCAGGGAAATCGCACTTTGAGAGCTTGAGCTGAGCTCGAACAGCTCAGCTGCATCACGATAAGTCACTCCCGGAGCTGGCTGGACAAAGATCGCGGTCCCACCTGCCACAAGTTCCTTCAACTTCTCAACTTGCCCCCCCTTCCAATGGTGAAGAAAAAGAAAATCAACACTACCTGGTAAGGGCAAAATTTCACTAACGCGATGCTCGAGCCAGTCAAGTGAACCTGCTAGCTTAGTAAGAACCTCACTTCCCTCTTGGCTCCTTGAATTCGAGGAAGGAGCCACCGAAACCAATTTGAGAGAATCTCGAACTTGAACTACGAAATGACGTTCATCATCTCCGGGAAATTGATCGCCAGCCATATTCACACTCATTGCGAACTGCCCCGCATTGGTGAATACCGTCTGAAAGCGAACTTGGGCCTCTCCCCAGGCCGTCACATTTACCTCCTGAGACTGGCGTGCCCCACCCAGTTCAAGGTAGAGAGTCGTTCTTCGCGCAGTATCAGAAAAATTTCGTACTTTTACGATTAAAGAGACATCCTGCCCGATGACTGGAGTAGCGGGATCTGAAAATAAAGCCGTCAAGGCTAGATTCGCAGCGCCTTCTTCACCCACTTTTACCTTAGTCACTTTCACTCCAGGTGGGGTCTCAAGTTGAAATTTGCTCCAAGCTGAAGCCTGAAAGTCTGACAGAATCACTAACTCCCGCTGTCCTTGCCCGATTTCAAGCTGATTAACAGCTAACTGTAAGGCTCCAGGTAAATTTCCAACCTCCTGCCTCCCGGTCGTTCGTGTCAAAAGGTCACGTAGAAAAGACAAATTCTCTCCTGGCTGTGGAAATACCGCATTAGGATGAGAATCAATCCAAACCACATTTGCCCGATCAATCGAATCCGTTTTCAGTAACTCACTCACTTTTTGACAAGCTTGGGAGAAACGATCACTCGTCCCATCTCGTGCCATCATCGATGCGGAACGATCTACGAGAAATACGGTCGTTTTTTGGCTCCCCATCATCTCCCGATCGCTCGTAAGCAGCGGCTGGAGAAAAGCGAATAGCAGCGCAAGCACGGCCAAAGTTCGTAGAACAAGAATCAGCCAGTCCTGAGGCTTTCTCACCCGCTCAGTTTTCTTCAAGATCCGCTGGAGAAAAGCAGTGTCAGAAAAGAGGTAGCGAGGGGGGCGTGTCCGTGCAAAAAAATGGACCAGAATAGGAATGATCCCAAGAGCGAGAAGGCCAAGCCAAGCTGAATTTGCGAGAATAAAATGCATGGATAAACTCAGGCCAAACGATCAAAAAGAGTGAACCAACTATCAGTGGTAAGAACGGGGGCGTAATCCACCTGACGACTAGCAGCAAGACGGCGTAAGGACTGCATATGCTGCTTCATCTCCTCCTCCCAGGCAGCGCGAATTGACTCAGTATGAATCACGAGATTCTTATCCGTCTCCAGATCAACAAACCGGGCCAGACCTCGATCTGGTAGAGTGCGCTCGGCAGGATCTAAAACATGAAAGAGGTGAACGCGAAAGCCACGATGCAGATAAGGATTCAGAGCTGAAAAGATGGCTTGAGGATCATCAAAAAAATCGGAGAGAATGACCAAAGTCCCCTTCCGCTTGATCAGAGGATGAGCCCGATGAAGAGCATCTGCGAGGGAGGTTTTCTCACCAGCGTAGTTATTCTCCAATGCGGTCAAAATATTGTGTAAATGACGGCGAGTCGATCCCGGTTGTAGAAACTGACGAATCTTATCATCGAATATCTG
>CALGMJ010000136.1 GCA_937958875.1 uncultured Verrucomicrobiales bacterium
ATAATTCGCGGTAAGACCACCATTGAAGCTAGTCTCGTCAGCTTGACGAGTTTCCAAATCATCAAAGTAGTGTAGCACTCCAACTCTTGCTGCAAACTCAAAGGTAGATTGCGGTGTCTCATTTAAGAGCGCTGCGCCAACGTAGGCTTTCGCATATAATGAAGAATCATCAGCACCAAAAGGAGTTGGATTATCATCATAACCAACGCTAATTCCAGCAGTCCAACGAAGTGGAAAAGAAGAAGTTTCTGAATCGTCAGGAGCGAGATCAAAAAGGGATTGCGCGGAGAGAGTGCCAGCTGAAATGAGCGTAGCAGCCGCAGCAGAAAAGTATTTTTTCATAAGTAGATTTCTTTAGTTTGAGGGACACGCAACAACACATGTCCACTCAGTAAAACAGGGAATCCTAAGTTTAGAATGAGGTAACTGTTGGTGGAGCAACAACTGCCGGGAAGGTTGGGAAAATTGGAGGAAGAAGTGAAAAACCACCTTGTCCACCAGGACGAGGACCAACTTCTCCAGGACCACCGAGACTAGGGAAATCCAGTGGGTTCTTACCACTCACTGGTGGCTTACCTGGAGGATCAATTGCACCTTTTGATGAATCGACATAATAATCACCGCCACCTGCGCGCTCGTATTTTTCGACGACAGACTGCACGTTAGCAACTGCATCTGGAGCAACTGCGATAGCGCACTGAGCGATTACTCGAAAGTTCTTAGGGGATGCAACGATAGCAGCATCAACGATCTGAGCGACAGTCTTCTTATCAGCCTCTGAAGCGATGATTGCAGCTTTGACGACCTCGCAAGAGCAAGATTCATTCGCAGCGATCTCTTTAGCAACGATCTCAAGGACCTTGGCACTATCTGCAGCTACGGCTTGGGTAACAACAGAACTAACCTTTACGCAATCAGCAGCAGAAACTACCGGGGCGGCAGCCATAATCAGCGCTGTAAGTGCATACTTAAGTGTATTTTTCATAATTCTAAATTCTGGGTGAACAGGTAACAATGATTAGTAAATTCCGAAAGACAGCGGGTAGAGGGAATCGAACCCTCATGATCAGCTTGGAAGGCTGGAGCTTTACCATTAAGCTATACCCGCAAGTCTGGTTAAGATTTAGGTCGACTCTTGGCCGACCGCAAGACTTTTTTTAGTTGAGCTTTGTTAACAACTTTGAATCCGAGGCACGAATTTTTCTCCGGTCTGAAATGAATTCTCGATAAATCTAACAACTACGGGCTTTTCGCATTACTAATCTCTCAGATGTCATAGGGGATATCCCTATCTGTTCTGGATAATATTTTTAGTCGCTGCCAGGAACACGCTTACTTCAACGCCCGCTGGGGTGGTCGATAAAGAGCTGATCAAGCCGATACAAGCTGCCCAATTCATACGCTAAACGCTTAACACCAAAAGTCTCCGTCGCATAATGCCCTGCGTAGAGCACATTCAAGCCCAGCTCTTCAGCCAAGGGGTGGCTCCAGTGAGGGCCTTCGCCAGTAATGAAGGTCTCGATGCCCTGCTTCGCGACCATCTCAACCTCACTACCCGCTCCACCTGTGATGACCCCGACTCGGCCTGCAGGCTGATCACCTTCACCTCTGAGCTGAACCGGCCCTCTGACTGAACTCTCCAAAAGCACTTGAAGCTGAGTCAGCGTGCCCTCAAAATGGCCACTAATCCCTAAATTAATGCCCTTCCACGGAAAAAAATCCCGTCTCCCCTCAAGACCTAACTCACTCGACAAAAGTGCATTATTTCCATATTCAGAATGGATATCTAGGGGGATATGAGCTGAGTAAATTGCCAGATTGGCCTCGATAGCGATTTTGATTTTCCGGTAATCAGCACCCGTCAACATCCTCACTCCCTGCCAAAACATACCATGGTGGACGACCAAAAGGTCCGCGCCTGCGGCAATTGCCTTTTCAATCACTGGCAAACTCGCATCAACAGCAGCAGCCACTCTAGTCACATCCCCACTGTTCTGTAGCTGAAGCCCATTGTGAGCGCCTGGATAATCAGGAATTTCATCAATCTGAAGTTCTCGATCTAGAAATTCAACAAGGTCTGAAAGCTTGGCCATGCCGCAGTGAAAGCTAGCTCTATCCTATTCGCCAATGAGAAACTGCTTAAGATCCTCAGGCATTGAACAACTCACCTCGACATCTTGACCCAGCCAGGAAAATGACATCGAGCTGGCATGTAATGCCTGCCTACTGAGTAAAACGCGCTCTTCTAGCGCTGGAGTCCACCCCTGTGCTAAAAAATCGAGATAGCAGGTCGAGTCTCCCCCATAAATCTTATCGCCTATTAAATAATGCTGTAGGTGCTCAAGATGTAGACGAATTTGGTGAGTTCGACCAGTTTGAGGGTAACATTTCACAAGGGAAAATCGAGCGCCATCACGTCCGAATCGGTCTTCAACCACAAAACGAGTCCGACTAGGCTTCCCACTCGTATGGATCATTTGGCGCACCCAGATTTCAGTCTCTTGAACCTTCTCCATTGGTAACATGCAAACGTCAACAGTGATCTCATCCCATTCAGGCCATCCTTTCACAATGGCATGATAAGATTTCTTAATCCTATGATGATGCATCTCTTTCCCCAGTATTCCTGCCACATCTCGATTTTTAGCAAGCAAGACACAACCGCTCGTTTCTCGATCCAGCCGATTTATTAAAAAAAAATCTTCTCCAGGGCGTTTTTTTTGTAATTCCCCCAACAAATTTAGCTCTAGCGGATCTCGCACAGCATGCACAATCAAGGGCGCAGGCTTATCAAGAACCATCCAATCATCACTTTCAGCTAGAACTCTGTAGTCAGTCTTCGGGGGGAGCAATGCAGTCACAAGTGCAATATCCCTCGACCCAGCGGCCATCTCAATTTAAATACCCGCCCATGTCCCACATGGAGCACACTCTTGCCGCAGAGGCGACCTTGGAAGGAACCTCTCTGCACACTGGCGAAAAAGTCACCCTCACCCTGAAGCCCGCCCCCGAGGGCCATGGTTTCAAATTCCGCCGTGTCGATCTCCCTGATAAGCCATTTATTGATGCCTGTGTCTCTAAAGTTCAGACCGTAGAGCGAGCAACGACTCTTGCTGAAGGTTCAGTAAAAGTTCACACCGTAGAACATGTGATTTCGGCGCTCGTGGGTATGGGAGTTGATAATGCTCTCATCGAGATGGATGCTAATGAACCTCCCATCGGAGATGGTTCTTCCGCACCATACGTCGAGCTCATTAAGCAAGCAGGCCTAGCTGAGCAGACGATTCCACGCCAGGTCTGGGAAATCCGAGAGCCCATTCACCTCGAAACTGGGGACGGCTCACTCATTACGATCGTGCCTGATAAAGAATTCCGGGTCTCTGTCACGAACATCGGGAAAGACGGTCGCTTCGTACAGTATTTCTCCTCTGTGGTAACGCCTGAGATTTACGAAAAGGAAATCGCTCCTGCTCGAACCTTTACTTTCTACGAAGACATCAAGCCCCTTCTAGATAAGGGATTAATTAAAGGTGGCTCTCTGGAAAATGCAGTCGTCGTCCGCGGTGAGGAAATCATGTCTAAAGAGCCGATGCGCTTTGATAACGAATTCGCCCGTCATAAAGCCCTCGACGTCATCGGAGACCTCATGCTCTCTGGAAAAAAATTCAATGGCCACGTCATTGCAGTCAAACCAGGCCACGGACCAAATACTATGGCCGCCAAGCGCATCCAGAAGGAATACGCCGCCATGCGCGCCATGGTGCCTCCAGTGAAGCTTCCTGAAGCAGAAGCCGTTCTTAAGATCGAAGACATCCTCAAAATCCTCCCTCATCGATACCCCTTCCTTCTTATCGACCGAGTCACTGGTTTCTCCTCTGATCTTAAATGCACTGCCATCAAGAACCTCTCCATGAACGAGCAGTTCTTCCAGGGGCACTTCCCTGGGAAACCTGTCATGCCTGGCGTTCTCCAGCTCGAAGCCATGGCTCAGGCTGCCTCGATCCTCATTCTTCGCCTTCCTGATAATCAGGGAAAAATCGGCTACTTCCTCAGCGCAGACAACGTGAAATTCCGAAAACCAGTCGTCCCAGGAGATACACTCTTCATTGACGCTGAGATCACGAAAATGCGCCGAAACATCGGCCAAGCAGTGGCGACATGCTCCGTCAATGGCGAGATCGTGTCCAGTGCCGAGCTGAAATTCGCAATTATGTAATGCTTGTAAAAGACTCTCCCTAAATACTTGGGGCGTGAAAAGCAGACGCCCCGAGTATAAAATGTTTTTCTCTCTCACGAGTTTGATATCCTCGTGCTAAGCGCAACTATCTCACCTGATCGCGCCTCTCTAATCATACAACACGCAGCCCCTCTATTCCCAAGTTCATGAAAGTCACCGGCACTCTCATCTTTTTCATTCTGCTTGGGCTCTGCACCTTTGGGATCTGGCCACTCTATAAAAGTAGTATCGAAAAAGACCTCACCGATAAAGTGAGGGCTCTTTACGTAAATAAAATCCACGGCACTCCAGAAATTCACTTTGAAGGACTACACCTCCAAATCGACTCTGAAGAACTCACTCCCTACTTCTACCAAAAGCTAGATCGAGTAGTTGGCGCTTACATTCCAGAGGCAAGCCCACACCGGAAGACACAGCCAACAGCGTCTACACATCAGGAAATCCTCCCTGATTCCGAAATCCCTGAGATCTCTCCGCAAGAGGAAAAACCTGTCGAAGCACTTAGCTTTAACCTCACTCGCCTCCCCTCTACCATCCGCATCGGAGGTCTCCTTCCAGATGAGGCGACCCGAGAAGCCATCATCACGGCAATTAAAGAAAGCTCACCTACGGCCACCATTATTAACCAGACTAAAATCGCTACCGAGGCGACCCCGACCTGGTGGGACGGACATCCTGCTCAGTTTCTCCCCGGCTTTCTCCCCGTGATTCACGGACATGCCTATCTCAGCTACGGGCCTGAAAAATTCGAAGCCTTGGCGAAAGTTGGTGATCCTAACGAGCTCTCACGCCTCCAATCTGAAATCACCCGCCTCCCATCCTCTCTAAGCCAAAAGGTCAAGCTCGCCTTCCTCGCTCCTCCGAAAAAGAAACCTCAAGCTCCCACTGAACCTTCTGGAAACCAAGAACCCGCACGAGCACTCATCGTAGAGCTGGATGAATCTCAACCCACTGCCTTCGATGAAATCTCTGTCACCTTCGGAGGTGGTGGCAGCGCCTGGCTTCACCCGAAGTACGATAAAAAACTTCAACAACTCACCGCCCTCATCAATGGCTACCCTGACTCGGACCAAAAATTCACCATCACGAGTTATGGCACAAAACACCTGAAACTCAGTGAACTCCGCGCTCAGGCAGTAAAAGAAAAGCTCATCTCATTTGGGATCGCTTCCGAACGACTTCTCACCGCTCATCTGCCTAGGAAAGAAGGGGAAAAAAGACGCGTTCAGCTTGTCATCTCCAGTCAGGAAGAAATCGATGCCATCTCGAACAAACTCGCAGAGGAAGAGAAAGCTACTCAAGAAGCTGCCGCTAAAGCAGAAGCTGAACGCCTCGCTGAGCTCGCCCTCCCCCCTGTCCCAGATGCGCTGGAAGGCTTCACCTTTACCTTCGGCGGTGGTGGCAGCGCATGGCTTCACCCGAAGACCTTCCCAAGGATTGAGCAACTCGCGACCTTCATTAAAGAACACCCCGATTCTAATCAGAAATTCACCGTTGCCAGCTATGGTACGAAGAACCCTGAACTAAGCCGACTCCGCGCTAAAGCGATATACGACAAGCTCATCTCCTTTGAAGTATCACCGGAGCGACTTCTCGTCGGTGACTTCAGTCAGCGCAAAAAGCAAAAACGGCGCGTTCAGCTCAATCTCGCCACTGAAGAGGACCTTAAAAACTTCACCTCAGCAAAGCCCAAGCCCGCCTCTGAAGAACAAGTCACTGACTCTGAAAAGGGGCAGGAGGAACTTGCGACTAATGAACAAGCAACTGGAAGCAGTACTACTGAGGAAGCTCCTCCAGAGACCATTCCAGTTCCTGAGCCTCCCCCTGTTCCTCCGGCTGAACAGCTGAAAAAGCTCCCCATCAACTTTAGTGGAGAATTCAGCACCTGGATCCATTCCAGCTACTATCCACAGCTGCGAAAAATGGCTGGCATCGTAAAATCTCTACCTGAGCCTAACCAAATCATCGTCGTCGGCAGCTACGGAAGTGATGATCAGGCTATCAGCGAGAAACGAGCTGCGGCCACCGTAGAAAAGCTCATCTCTAATGGCATTCCTGCCAGCCGACTCCGCATCGAACACTTCCCGATTAAAGCTGGAGAGAGCTCCCGCATTGAACTCACTCTGGGAGAAATCCCAGCTCCTCCTAAGGCAGAAATCATTCCAGAAGAAACTCCGGAAATCATACCCACAGAGGATACTTCCACCCCTAATAATAAGACAGAACTCACCGAAGAACCATGATTGATAAAAATTTATTCTTCGCCCACGGCCTAGCCGTTCTCTTTCTCATCGCCATTCTTTTTACCATCATCGGTTACCTTATTGGCCGTAGCCTCTGGGGGCGGCGGCGTGATCAGGCTGACCGTATGGAAGCGCTTAACGAAACTCTGAAGACAAAAAAAGAAACTCTTTCCGGAGATCAAGAGCGTCTCTCGCAACTTCTGAAGGATTTTCAGAAAAGCTAACTCTCCCCACCCACATCACTCATGAGCCTCGCCGAACATCTGCAGAAGATCCCCTACCTTCTCTCGCTCTTCCTCCCCATCATCATCTTTTTCATCTTCGGGCTCTGGCTCGCACGTATGCAATTTAAACGTGATCATAAGCGTCTTAAAAAAGCGGTCGAAGAAAATGATCACCTCGCCGCAGACCTCACCCGTGCTCTCGCCCCTGAGAAAGACATGAGCAAATCTCTCCTAGGCCGGATTGAGGAACAAAAAGCCGCTTGGGCTTCTGCGATCAAGAAGGCAGAAGATGAGCTCTTTACCGAGCAATGTCGAACTCGCGACCTCCGCAACCAACTCGCACAGTACGAAACTGGTGCGAACTCAGATTTTGCCAGCTCAGACCACCGGCCAAAAAATTAATCCTAAGTGAATCTCTCGCTCCTTTCCTCTACCATCTGAAACTTTTCACTTCAGCCGCCCCTCACCATGGGCGGCTTTCTTTTTTTCCACTCCACCGAAAACAAAGCTCAAAAAAAAGGTTATCTCGTTGAGTAAATTTAAAAACCACGCCAAAACGCCATCAAAAAATGAGCCTTGAAAAAAAGCGAAATCACTTTCCATTTCCATTTCATTCTCCGCTCTCAAGCCCAACTATATCGTTCGCATGAAGCAAGTCCTCTTCCTCTTTTCCTGCCTCATCACTTTTGCCTTCTCTGCTTCACTAGAAACATTCGTCGCGCATCCATCCCTCAAGACAGCTTCCGTAGGCATCTACATCGTATCGCTGACCGGTGATGAGACTATCGCGACTCATAATCCCGACCTCGCCCTCATCCCAGCCTCCACCCTGAAAGCCGTCACGACCGCTACCGCGCTCGAAACTCATGGTCCAGATTTCACGTTTCCCACCAAACTCTTTCTCTCTGGAGATGACCTCATCATCAAAGGCGGCGGAGATCCCACCCTCTCGGCATCCAGTCCCATTAGTGAATTCCGCGCCTGGCACACCGCCTTAAAAAAAATCGGCCTCACCGAGCTTAAGGGAAACCTCATCGCAGACCCCTCCCGTTTTGAAGAACAGCGCACTCCAAATAACTGGCCATGGGGCGATATTGGGAACTACTACGGCGCTGGCCCTTCTGGGCTGAACTATCATAAAAATCTCTACACCCTCTCCTTCCGCCCCGGAAAAATCGGCTCCCTAGCCACACTCGTTGGCACCTCCCCGAAACCACCCGGAGTCCGCTTTGAGAACTTCGTCCGCACTGGCTCATCTAGCAGTGGAGATCAGGCCTATGTCTACACTGCGCCTCGCGGTAGCCTCGCTATCCTCCGCGGCACCATTCCCTTCGGAGGCAGATTTTCGATCAAAGGAGCTCTCCCAAACCCCCCTCTCTCCTGCGCCACCGCCTTTCGTTCTTACCTCACCAAAAAGAAATTTCCCGTCGGAGGCCAGGCCATTGTAAAATCAACTAATACCGCCAACGCACGTCTCATTCATGAGCAGGCCTCTCCCAAGCTCTCTGTTATTTCGCGGGCGACCAATCATCGTAGCGTCAACCTCTACGCTGACTCAATTTTCAAATCACTCACCGCTAAGGGGACCACCACCAGCGCTGCCTCTAAAATGAAATTCCATTGGCGCCGCCAAGGCGTAGACATGACAGGCTTTGTTGCCCATGATGGCTCCGGCCTCTCTCCCAGAAATACTATCACACCTCGCCAGCTCGCCAGCATCGTGAAAAAAGCTGCCACCGGACCTCAGGCAGAAGCATTTCTAGATTCTCTGCCCACTGCCGGGAAATCGGGAACACTTCGTACTTTTGGAAAAGGCACTGCCATTGAAGGACGTGTCCTCGCAAAGTCAGGCTCCCTCACCCGAGTTCGCACTTATACGGGAATCCTCACTCAGAAGTCTGGTAAGAAATACGCCTTCTCCATTTTGACTAACAACACCCTGTCTTCACCTAAGAAGGCTATCGTCTCTTTCCTCGCTAGCTGCTTGAACTAAAATGAGTAAGCGCCTCATCCTCACCATCGTCATCCAGGCACAGCCCTACCATGAATACGCCCTACTTCTCATGAAACAGTATGCGGATCAGGTAGATGCAGACCTAATGATCATCACCGAGCAGCATGACTACTATCATCCCGGCCCACACTGGGAGCTTCTTCATCAGATGAAACTCGCGAGTGAACAAGACCGCTATCAGGACTTCCTCTTTCTCGACGCAGACATCTTCATCAATCCGCAGGCTCACGATATTTTCGCCCTCCCCTCCCCGAGTATCTTTCCGGAAGATTGCAGCCATTGGAGCGCCCCAGAAGGAGAAGCATTCTTCCGCGATTGGTGTCAGACCCACTATCAATTTCAGGATCACACAGCTCGATACCGCTATTTCAATGCTGGAGTCATTCGCATCAATCTGGCCGATCTCAAAACCCTCGTTTCTGGTTTTCTGCCTCCTTTTATCGAGTGTGTCTTCGAGCAACATTACCTGAACTACGTTTTCAAATCGCTCTCCCTCCGTGTCACTCCGCTCCCGAAAACCTTTAACTATATGTGGCCTCACTTCGAAGCCATGGATCTTTCCCGCTCCTTTATCCACCTTGCTGGAGAATCGCATGAAACTCGCCTCCGCCTTACCGAAACGCTGAGGAAACACTGGAATTGAGAAAAAATCGCCCACACACAGTTCTTGAACTCGTTGGCAAACTCGGGCAGGGTCCGCCCTTCGTTTCTACGTTCACCCCATGAACTTACTATCTATCGAACAATCCTCCGCTACTGAACTACAGGCCCTCATTGATCTCGCTGTCGAGATGAAGGCTACCCGTGGCGCACACCAGACACTCCCGCTCACCGGGCAGACCTGGGCCATCATTTTCACCAAAGCCTCCACTCGAACCCGCGTTTCCTTTGAAGTCGGTGTCCGCGAACTCGGTGGTAATGTCATGTTTCTCTCGAAAAACGACATCCAACTCGGCCGTGGCGAACCCATCAAGGACACCGCCCGGGTCTTGGGCCGCATGGTGCACGGAGCAATCATCCGAACTTTTGATCAGCAGGATGTGGAAGATTTTGCCAGCTATTCCGGCATTCCCACCATCAACGCTCTCACCGATGAAGAGCACCCCTGCCAGATCCTTGCCGACCTCCTCACCGTCCGTGAAAAACTCGGCAGCTGGGAAGGCAAACGCATCGCTTTCATCGGAGATGGCGATAACAACATGTCTCGCTCCTGGATGTGGGCAGCCAAGTATCTCGGCTTCGACCTCGTCGTCGCCGCTCCTGAATCTTGCCTCCCACCCAAAGAATTCATGGACCGACTCGCCACTGATAAGGTCACCCTCACCACAGATCCCGTGGAAGCAGCAAAAGGTGCTCACGTCATCAACACTGATGTCTGGCTCTCCATGGGCCAGGAAGGTCAGGCCGAAAAAGAAGCCCTTTTCAGCTCCTACCAGATCAAGCGCGAACTCCTCTCTCACTGTGCTGAGGACTTCATCGTCCTGCACTGCCTACCTGCTTATCGAGGAAAAGAAATCACCGAGGAAATTCTCGAAGAACACGCCGATACCATTTTTCAGCAAGCCGAGAACCGCCTGCACGCCCAGAAAGCAGTGCTCGCCACCCTTGTTCAGAAATGATCATTCAGGAGATCAGCAAAGCCTGGTCCTATTTTCGTAAGTACGGCCTTCATCGGACAATCTTTGACCGGGATACCCCTTTTCTCATTCAATTTGGGAAATATGGTATCTGTGGAGTCCTCTCTCTCGTCATCTTTCTCCTCGTCGTCACCGGCGCGGAGTATTGGTTTCCTGAATATCTTTCCACGGACCTTCCCCCTCGGACCCTCGCCTGGCACGTTGCCGTCGTTCACTTCGTCGCTTTTCTCCCCTCGAACTTTACCGCCTACGCATTAAATCGTTGGCTCGTCTTCACTCCAGGGCGTCACTCGGTAGCGAGAGAACTCGGCCTCTTCACTCTCATCTCATTCATCAGTTTTTCTCTCGGCGAATTTCTCCCCTTCTGGCTCCTCTCGAACTTTCAGGTACCAAAGCCAGTTGCTCACTTTTCCTTCGTTGTCTCCTCCGCGATGGTGAACTTTGTGTGTCGGAAATTTTTCGTTTTTGAGAAATAGCAGCCTTTATTCATAAAGCTCATCGAGCCCCACACAGCGGACTCCATCCCGTGTTTTCTCCTTCGGATTCAGGCGCGTAAAAAGCCACGGAGAAAGTGAATCTCCTCGTGGATTAGTATAAGCCTCCACCTTAGACTTCGCTTCGCGGCACACCGCAGGCCAAGACCTCACTGTCCCCCATTTACATTCGCCCACATCCGTCCATTGATCATCACGGGCTCCTACCACATCGATCTGCACCGCCTTATCCCAATACTCCCCCACTTCGTAGGAAGCCGAAATTCCTTCCTTTTCGTAAAGCGATGGCAGGGCCTCTCGGCACAGCACCTCAAAGCCCGACCCATAGTAAGCGTCTAATTGCGGCGCAATTAATTGATCAAAGCCCTTCGCCGCTGTCGAAGTCACAATCTTACTGAGATTTGGAAAACAAAAGCGGAACCAAAATTTCAACAGCGGATCCGTTAAAACATACTTCACCGACCGAGCCGAAGGCTTCTTCCCAGTCACCGGATAGGATTTTCCCAGATAGCCCAGCTCCATCAGCGTCTTAAGATAGTACTGAATATTCGCTGAAGAAATTCCCGCTCGTTTCGCCAGCTCTGCCGCTGACTGAGCTCCACCCGCCAGCACCATCAGAATGGCATGATAATGCTCAACCTCTCGCAGCTCCTCTCTTAATAAAAAATCCGCCTCCCGAAAGAGCGCGGTATGAGGAGTGAGAAAATTTTCCTGAATATTCTGCGCTACCGAGCGCCCACCATCAAACTGCTTCAGGTAAAAAGGAATGCCACCGCAAATCGCCCGCACTCGCGCCTGATCTGCCCGCGAATACCCTGGGTGAAAACCCGCCGCCTCCTTATAACCAAAAGGTTGCAGCTGGATCTGTCCACTCCGCCGCCCGTAGAGCGGACTTTTCTTCCCCAGCACCTCTCTCTCCATAAAACCGACATAGGAGCCGCATAGGATTAACATCACCTTCCCCGTCCGAGACCATTCCAGATCCCACAGCTCCTGAATCACTGAGGGTAACTCAGGACTCGCCGCCGTCGTCCATTGAAACTCATCCAACACGATCACAAGTTTCTGATCTTTTGGCGCCCGCTCCACCACGAGCTTAAGTGCCTTTTTCCAACCAACCTCCCCCAAATCTGCCAAAAGCGGCTCACCTAGTTTTTCCGCCGCAATCTCTAGAAATTCCGCCACTTGATATTCTGCAACAGCCTCTTTTCCCAAGTAAAACACCGCCGGCTTATCCTCAGTAAAGTGTAAGATCAGCTCTGTCTTGCCCACCCTACGTCGCCCATAAATTGGATAAAACGCACTCTGTTCGCTAGCATAGGCCTGATTCAGGACCTCCAGCTCCCTTTCCCTTCCCACAAATGGCGCGCTCATGACAACACTCTACATTTCATTAACGCAGAGTCAAGACTCACTGAGTCGTAACTCACTGAGTCGTGACTCTGCGAAAACCCTGATTTTCTTTTACCGCTTTCCTGTTTAAGGTCTCCCCTCCCGTCACCATGCTCACCAAGACTGAACTCGCTGAACTACTAGAGGACCATCAGCAGCCCGCATATCGCGCCACCCAGATCCTCGATTGGATCTACCAAAAGCGCACCCGCTCTTGGGATGAAATGAGCAACCTCCCCCCAGCCCTCCGTGAGGCTCTCGCGCAGCAATACCCCCTCCGGCCCCTCACTCACACCCTCACCAAGGGATCAGCCGACACCACCCGAAAATTTCTCCTTCAGCTACCCGATGAACGCTACATTGAGACCGTACTCATCCCTGCCTCGCCTGCACTCTACGGAGAAAAATCAGATCGCCACACTCTCTGTGTCTCTTCCCAAGTCGGTTGCGCCTACGGATGTAAATTCTGCGCCTCCGGTCTTGATGGCTTCACCCGAAACCTGAAAGCCTCCGAAATCGTCTCTCAGATCATCCTAGCCGAAGAGCTCTCAGGCGAAAAGGTGAACAACCTCGTCTTCATGGGCATGGGCGAACCACTCGCCAATTTCACAAACCTCACCAAAGCCCTCGAAATCATCACCTCAGACTGGGGCCTGAACATCGGCGCTCGCCGTATCACCGTCTCCACCTCTGGACTCGTTCCTCAGATCAAAAAACTTGCCCTTCTCCCTCAGCAGATCCGCCTCGCCATTTCACTCCACGGACCCGATGACCAAACTCGGGAAAAGATCATGCCCGTGAATAAGAAATATGATGTCGATGAACTCTTCGGCGCTTTGCGGGTCTGGAATGCGAATAAAAAACAAAAGATCACCCTCGAGTATATTCTCATCGATGGCATCAACGCCTCCACCACTCACGCCCAGACTCTCGCTCGTCGCGCGCAGTCCATCAATGCCAAGGTCAACCTCATCCCCTACAACACCGTCGAAGGTCTGCCCTGGGTCCGCCCCTCAGATGACGATTGCCGCCACTTCCGTAACGTCCTTACAAAAGCAAACGTCTCCGCCACTCTCAGACTTGAAAAAGGCCACGACATCGATGCCGCCTGCGGCCAACTCCGCTTGAAAAAAGAGAAAAATGAGATCTAAATTATCTCAAAACGCGCATTCTTCCATACTACTCTACGATGAAACTTTTCCACACTGCTCTCGCCACTCTCACTGCCTTCGCTCTCATTTCCTGCAAGAAAGAAGAAGAAGCTCCGAAAAACCCACCCGAAGTCCAGCGAGGCGTCGACTTCGCTCTCCTACAGACTGAAGCCCTCCAGCATCCTGCCTTCTCGGTCATCGCTCGTGAGCCTGCCGTCATGGAAGCGAGCCAGGCAAATGCAGATGCCTATCAAGCCTACACCAAGACCAAGCATGAGCACCCAGCGATTAAGCCCCTCTCCGACCGCATGCTCACTCTTCCTGCCACAGAGCCTGAACGCGCGACACTCGCACGGAAGATCGAAAAAATCGCCAAAGAGCAGCCAGAAATTCAAAAACTCTGGAAAGCGGCAAACGACTCCATGATCGACCTCATCGCAGCCTACGGAAACGCCTTCAAAGCTCATCCCGAAGGAAAGGAAATCGGCGAAAAATTTCTCGAAATTGCCTCCCGTCCTTAACCGCCCTCATCCCTTCTACCTGTGGCTCCCGCTCCTCAGCCCATCGTCATCGTCGGAGCTGGCCTCACGGGCCTAGCCTGCGCCGTCACCCTTCATGAGGCAGGTCACCCCTTCCTCATCCTCGAAGCCTCAGATGGAGTCGGCGGCCGGGTCCGTACTGATGAGCAAGACGGCTTCCTCCTAGATCGCGGCTTTCAAGTTTACCTCAGCGCATATCCAGAAGCGGGAAAACTCCTCGATCTCAAAGCACTGGATCTCCGCCCCTTTGAACCTGGCGCCCAAGTCTTCGATGGGAAAAAATTTCACCGCGTTATGGACGTCTTCCGCCGTCCAGCCAGCCTCGTCTCCAGTGCGCTCTCCCCCATCGGTTCGCTCATGGATAAAATTCGAGTCGCTCTGCTACGCCGGAAAATCCTCACTCAAAAGAATCCAGAAAAAGATCACACTACCGAATCTTACCTCAAAGACTTTGGTTTCTCTAAACAGATGATCGATGGATTTTTTCGATCGTTCTACGGAGGCATCTTTCTTGAAAATGAACTTCGTACTTCCAGCCGGATGTTCGAGTTCACTTTCCGCATGTTTAGCGAAGGCTACGCAACACTACCTGCCAAAGGAATGGGAGAAATCCCGAAACAACTTGCTGCTCGCCTTCCAGCGGAAACCATTCGGCTTAATAGTCCCGTCACAAAAGTGAACAAAAATAGTGTGACCTTGGAGAACGGCCAAGAGATCGAAGCTAGTAAGGTAGTCATCGCCACGGAAGCTGCCGTGACCAGTAAGCTCGTTCCCGCCTTTGCCCCGGCAGCTCCCGCTTGGCGTTCGGTCACGAATTTCTACTACTCTGCCCCTACATCACCGCTCAAAGAAGCCATCATCGCCCTCAATGGCAGTGGCCACGGGCGGATCAACAACATCGCAGTTCTCTCAGATGTCTCGCCAGACTATGCCCCTTCTGGCCAGGCTCTCATTTCTGTTTCAGTCTTAGGAATCGACGACTCATCCGTCATTGAAGAATTGACACAATGGTTTGGTTCTCAAGTTTCAAGCTGGAAACACCTCCGCACCGACCTCATCCCTCATGCTCTTCCAGAGCAGGCAAAAACGGACCCCGTCCATTTTCGCGAAATCGACGACATCCTCATTTGTGGCGATCACACCGTAAGCGCCTCCATCGAGGGAGCGATGATCTCTGGCATAAAGAGCGCTTCCTTTATTGCGAAATCCTAGAACTCCCGCATCCTAGGAAGCGATGAAAGCACTTTTCACTCTCCTTCCAATCATTGCCCTCTGCTCTTGCAGCCAGACTACCACAGTTCCTGCTGCATTTGAAACTCCTGCCGCAGCTACCGCAGCCCGCGCGGAAGCCGCTAAGGCTACTGGATTACAAGCATCTCAACTCCTGAAGCTTAGCCCAAAACAAATTGCCGTTCTGGAAAAATTGCCTGCTACCCAGATTGCTCAACTTAAAGGACTCAAGGGACCAGCCCTCGCCTCAAAATTAGGTGAAATCGCAGCCCCTCAGTTAGCCAATATAAAGACCCCTGCTCTCCCATCGCTTTCCACTCCGTCTGTCCCTTCACTCAAGACTCCTCAGCTTCCTAGTCTGAAAGGTTTACCTTCATTTGATGGCTTTAAAGGAGGGCGCCTGACGAAACCTCAAGCTCTCGAGCTTGCCAAACTTACCGGTCTCGAAGCCCCTCAGTTCAAAAAACTTAGCCTTCCAGAGATTGCCAAACTCCGCGCCTTAAAAGCACCGCAACTCGCCGAGCTTGAAGGCCTCAAAGGAGCTGCCTTCAATAAAAAACTCGGCACCATTCAGCCACCCAATCTGCCATGGTATAAATCTCCCTTCAGCACTCAACCCGCCTATGCTGAAATCAAAAAAGGCATGACGCAGGAAGAAGTCTCCCAAGCACTCGGCCGTCCCAGCTATAAATACGCCATTTCAGGTGAAGAAACATGGGTCTTTGAAAATACCAACTTCATCATGAAGAAGGTCAAATCTACCGCCATCAACATGGTCCCCGCGATTGGCCCTGCCACCACCCTCATCGGCGGTCTCCGTCAAGGCCCTGCGAAAGCCAGTAAAGCAGCTGTCACCTTCGACAGCGCTGGCAAAGTGATCGAGGCCAAACAGGGCCTCTAATTTTCCACCTTCTTCAGAGGCCCCCTGAATTCAGGGGGCCTCTTTTTTCTCATTTTCTGTTTCGGTAGCTGCTGGTCTGCGAACTCATAGATGAAGCATCCTCTCACTTCATCTATCCAATTCACAACCTACGACCTAGCAGACTCATGAAATTTTTTTCTAAAAGCCAGCTTTGCCTCCTTAGCCTGGCTCCTGCCCTTCTCCACTCAGCGAAAGCTCAGGACTCTCACTTTAAAATCACCATCTCTGGCGGAGCCCTCGATGGGAAAACACTCACGGGCAAAGTTACCCAAATTCCCTCCCGTGTCAGCATCGGGACCCATCAGCAGAAATGTCAGCTCGCCTTCAATCAGATTTCACTGGATAACTCCACTGCCACCGCAAATTTTACCGCACGCTGGCTAGGTGAAGCCACAGATGGAAAAAAGACCCCATCCTTCGATAAAGATGGCACCCCAAAATATGGAAACTGCGGCTCTCTCGTGATTTTCGATACCAGCCCAGACGCACCCTTCTCAAAAGCCCAAATCGATTTCAAAGATCTCGATATCACGATTAATAATGCCACCCCCTGGAAGCTGAAAAGTACGAAGGTCTACGAAGGAAAGAGCTTCTCTGCCAAAGGCTCTGTGAAAAAATCGATCACAAAAATTTACCGAAAAAATCCAATGAAAGCTGACAGTAAGACTGAAGATGTCACTCTGACCTTCTCCTTCACCGCCAGCGTCAGCCGCCTTAAGTAAACCATCATGCCTAGTCCCCCCATCCAGTGTGCTCACTGCGGCTCCATGATGCCGGAGGGCTCACCTGAAGGCATCTGCCCACGGTGCACCTTCATGGCGGTGGCAGGAGAAACATCTGATCCCCACCCCGAGATCAATATCCCCGGCCTCACCATTCTAAAAGAAGTCGGAGAAGGAGGATTCGGCATCGTCTACCTCGGAAGCCAAAGCGGAACCTACAGTCGAAAAGTCGCGATTAAGGTGCTCAAGCCCGGACTGGATACTCGGCAAATTTTACGCCGTTTCGAGATCGAACAAAAAGCTCTCACTCACCTAGAGCACCCGAACATTGCTCAGATCTATCAATCCGGTGAAACTGAAAAAGGCTACCCGTATTTCACCATGGAATACATCGAGGGCTTCCCCATTACGGAATACTTCGCCGGAGAAAACCTACGTAAAATCTTAGAAACCTATCTCCACGTATGTGACGGGATCTCACACGCGCATGACCGAGGGCTCATTCATCGAGACCTGAAGCCCTCGAATATTCTCGTCACTGACACTGGGATACCCAAAGTCATCGACTTCGGCATCGCCAAAGCCACCGACCCGGAATCCGCCCCTGGCATGACGCTCTTTACCGGGAATGAGACCTGGCTCGGCACCCCAGCTTACATGGCTCCAGAACAGGCCATGGCAGGTTCACTCGAGGTCGACGAACGCTCAGACATTTACTCTCTTGGAGTGATTCTCTACGAGATGATCTCTGGAGAAACGCCTCTCGAATCTGCCACCGGAAGATCTCGTCGTGAAGATCTCGCCACCCATAAAGTCCCGAGCCTTCGTAAGATTGACCCATCCCTAGAAGGAATCATTCTCAAAGCCCTCTCGAAAAATCCTGCTGATCGCTATCCCGATGTATCCAGCTTCGCAGCAGATCTAAGACGGTACCTCGCCGGTGATACTGTCCACGCTGGAAAGAGGCAAAAACGAATCTGGCCGTGGCTGATCGCGACAGCTTTAACGATCACCACAGTGGCTATGCTCTGGCCCTTCAGTAATCAGAGTGAAATAACACCCCCTGATAAAAATCAGAAAGTTTTCGTACATCATCCTTCACCAGGCCGAGCGGTTAGTCCCATTTTTAATCAAGATGGCAGCCGAGTCTACGCCACCTTTTTTAATGGAGGGCGCTGGATCATGGCAGACCCTCTGACCGGTGAAGAACTCGTCTCGCTCGCTGACGTTCAAACAAACGCCCGCGTCATCAACTACAACTCCCGCGGAGACAGCTTTGTCATCGGCTACATGAATGGCATCGTGAAGCGCTATGATAGTGAAACCGCCAGCTTACTCGCGGAGATCGATGTCACTCCAGAAGGAGAAGAACGCTGTATCGCCGCCATTGAAGTAAGACTCCCAGACGAGGATGAAGACACCTTGATCACCGTGACCGGAAAAGGCACTTCCGTGAAAGCCTGGCAACATGGAACGGAGCAATGGTCTCTCGATCTTCCTGGCCCACTCTGGTCTATGCTGCTCAACCAAAAAGGCACCCGTGCCTTCTGTGGCTGTGGCGATGGTCACATGGTCCTCATTGACTTAGAAAAACGAACCATTCTGAAAGAAAGCAAACTTCAGCGTAGCTCTACCACTGGTTACCGCCTCTTCCCGGATGGCTCCGGCTTTGCCATGAGCTACCGCAGTGGCCTGGTGGCAGCCTGGGATTGGGAAGGGAGAGAAAAATTCGCTACCAAAGTGAGCCAATTCTGCCACTCGATCAGTATTTCACCTGATAGCCTCACCCTAGCCACCGGAAATAATGATGGCGTGATTCGCATTCTCGACACCTCCAGTGGCGAAGTCATCCAGCAGCTCTACACCAGTGCTGGAGTGTGGACCATCGATCATTCCCCAGATGGGAAAATCCTAGTAGGTGGCTGTCTCGATGGAGTCGTTCGCTTTTGGAATACGCAGACTGGCAAACCATGGCGCGCAGACTGGAACGTAGGAGAAAAGGTCTGGGGCGCACGCTTTGTCCCCCATTTAAAAAATGGCCACATGCTCGTGACGACCACCTCACACTCCGGGATGAGAATTGTCACCATAGATGATCTGCCAGAATAGGGATTCCCAAGCCGAACCACTTCTCGATGCTGCCAAGAGCTTTGGCACACCATCCTTCATCATCTCAGGTAAAAGGTCCACTCCATCTGGATTTTCCTCAAACACGATGGAGCTTCGTCGTCTCTGCACCTTAAAAATGATCTCATGCTTGTCACGGACTCCCCCTCCGGGATGAGATTTTTTTTGTTTCGCTTTCTGAAAAACCGCGAACTTAAAAGCGATGAAGACATTCTTCAAAACACAATCAATCGCGCGAGGATTTCTCGCTTTCCTTACCCTTACCACATTTGCTTTTGCAGAAGATACTCACTTCAAAGTGACAATCACCGGAGGAGTTTTAGACGGGAAAACCCTCACCGGAAAAATGACCGAAAAGAATGCAACCTCCGTAGGATTGCAAGAAGAAGACAAGGTCTCAGCACTCTCTTTCAAAAGGGTCAAAGTCACTGATTCCTCCCAGCACGCCACTCTGCGGATCAATTGGAAGGGGGCTGCCACCGATGGAAAGAAAGAGCCAAGTTTTGACAAATTTAAACGCACTGGCTCGCTTCTTGTCATCGACGAAAATCCAGAGGCCTCTTTCCACCAAGTCACGATCGACTTCAAAGCACTCGATCTCACCTTAAAAAAGACAAGTGACTGGAAGCTGCTTCCGAATGGGTTCCAGCAGGCCAAAGAACTTTCTGGAGAAGGCGTAGTTATGAAATCAAAACAGATCGTGGTCAAAAAAGGAACTCAGGCAGCTCACTCGATCACTGAAGATGTCACTCTCACTTTTTCGTTCGCGGCCAAAGTCAGCCGCTTTAAACAGTAGCTGGCGTGAAGTCATCTTTCTCGATGACAAATCTCCTTGAATAGAAGTTCCTATTAGCCGTCACTTCTCTATGCTGGCTGCACCCTTGGAACAAGACTCCTCATCCCCTCAGACAAACCCTCCAGCCAATCTGGACTTCCCCCAGACGCGCTGGAGCCTTGTCGTGTCTGCTTCTGATGAGGCGGAGTCCGCACTGGAAGAGCTTTGTGCCATGTATTGGCGGCCTGTTTATAACTACCTCCGCCGGGCTGGGTACAATCAACAGGACTCCGAGGATGTCACCCAGTCATACTTTGCCCGACTCCTGAAGCAGGATTCCTTTATCAAAGCGGATGCCGTCAATGGGCGGCTCCGTTTTTATCTTTTAGGTGGTCTGAAACGCCACCTGGCAGACTTCCATCGGCACAAGGGCGCGGCCAAGCGTGGCTCTAACAGGGAGCATCTCCCTCTCGCAGGCTCTGAGTTGGATTTTGAAAATGCCGAGCACCACTATGCGGCACATCCGGTGGATGAGCTTACTCCAGACCGGATTTTTGAACAAAGCTGGGCTCTCGATCTCCTCGCCCGGGCTCACAAAAAAATTCGGGCGCAATACGAAGCCAATGGTAAGACACGCGAGTATGAGCTCCTGAAGCCAGCCATCGCCACCACCAGTGATATTGATGCCGCCAAGGCCGCTGCTGAACTCGGTATCGGGCGGGACTCCATCCGGGTCTTCGTCTCCCGTTTACGCAAAAATTTTCGCGCAGCTCTCAAGGAAGAGATCTCCGAGACCGTCACTTCACGTGATGAGGTGGATGACGAGCTCACACATCTCATGAACGTTTTTTCCTAAAAAAGATCACTTTCCCTGTTTCGCTCACCGGTGGCTTGCGAACCCACAGGTAGCATGAATAAGTATTCTCCTTTTTGGATTCTTCTCGCCGCCACTGCTCTGAGCGCACGTGCTGAGCAGACCTTCGAAATTCCCTCTTCATCTGACGCTCAAGATGTCGACATCGTTTCAGACCACAGCGGCACTCTGCACTCCATCGTGGCTCGAAATGCCCAAAATAACTCTGGCCTAAGATACTATTTCGCCAATAGCGGAGCATG
>CALGMJ010000137.1 GCA_937958875.1 uncultured Verrucomicrobiales bacterium
GTTGACGCTACCGGACAAGTCATCGAAAGCGTCTCATACAATGACGGAAATCCGTGGCCAGAAGCAGCGGACGGAGACGGGCATAGCCTCGTGCGGATCGATCCTTCCCTTCCTTTACTCACTCCAAGCCCGACGGCGTGGAGACTGAGTGTTCAGATGGGAGGCAATCCCGGGACGGAAGATTCAGCCGTGTTGAGTGATTCCTCCTCTACTGGACTACTCAATTATGCCTTCGGAGGAGAGGGGGCTGAGTTCATCGGAGAGTTTGTAGGAAACACTCTAACTCTCAAATTTAAACGGGTGCTCAATGCAGATGCCGTGACATTTAAGCTTTTCGAATCGCCAGATTTATCCACGAATGGATGGAGTGAAGTGATTGGAGTTGAGTTCCTATCAGAAGAGGTGCCTCAGCTCGGAAGAGAGACGATCACCATTGAGGAATTACCGGTAGGTAATTCGCGAAATTTCTACCGTATCGAAGTTCAAGAAAAGTAATCATGAATATTCTATCACGACATTGGTTTTCAACCGGGTGGTGATCTCGGTTCTAATTCCTCTCGCCGCCGGACTCATCCGCCACCTCCGCAGATTCGAACACACGCGTTCACCTTTGCCAACTTTCCGTTCTCATCGATTGGCAAGACTACCGAAGTCAGTCCTCTGAATTTCAAATCTCAGCTTTCAGACAAGACACGAATTAGGGGTCTCAGTTCTGAGGGGATAACCGGAAGTCTGACATTCTTTGAAATATTTCGTGGGGAAAGTCGGTAGCAATGGGTTCAAATGAATCGCCGTCTTTTTCCAATCGTTCTCTCCCTCGTAGCTGTTCTGGCCTGTTTCGTTTCTCAGGCAGAGCCTTCTAAAGAAAAGCCAGAACCTAAAAAGTTACGTGGATTGCACCTCACAGGTGGATGCTGTCATGACTATGAGACTCAGAAGGAAATTCTCACGAGCGGTTTAGGCGAACGACTGGCGATCGATTGGACCATTTTACATGAACCTGACAAGAAGCGGTCCTTTGCCCATCAATATGAACTACTAAAAAAGGAAAACTGGGGTGAAGGATACGATTTCGTCCTTTATAATATCTGCTTCGCTAAGGAGGAAGATGAGGATTACATTGATGGGATTACGAAGGTTCATCATGAAGGTCTGCCTGCGGTAGCTCTCCACTGCACCATGCATTCGCACCATTGGAAGACGAAGAAGAAAGAATGGGCGAAGTTCCTCGGCGCGCGTTCTCGCAAGCATGGACCTAAAAAAGCCTTTAAAGTCACACCAATTACCGAGCATCCCATCCTTGAGGGCTTCCCTGAGAGTTGGCAGACTCCAGCGGGCGAGCTTTATAATATTCAGGAAATCTACGAGGGGGCGACCGTTCTGGCAGAGGGAGACAATGGTCTCAAAAAACAGCCAGTGATGTGGGTGAATGAATATGGTAAGGCACGCGTCTTCTGCTCTACCATCGGTCATCATAATGAGACGATGGCAGAACCCCTGTATCTTGATGTGCTCGCTAAGGGAGTTCGTTGGGTCACCCGTCAAAAATAATGATCATTAAGCCATTTCTCTTTGTTTTTACCACCTTCACGCTTTTCTCGCAGGCAGCCGAGGACGGCAAGGCAAACTACGCTCTCTACTGTTCCGCCTGTCACGGAGCTAATGGGGTAGGACCGGAAAATAATCCGAATCCTCCTCTGGCAAAGAGTGAGTGGCTACAGGGCACCCCAGACCGGGCCATCAGTGCCGTCATGGTAGGGCTGAAGGGGCCGATCGAGGTGAAAGGGAGGCTTTATAATCTGATCATGCCTCCGCAGGGAGCTGTCTTATCGGATGAAAAATTGGCATCTATTTTAACCTACGTGCGAAGTTCCTTTGGGAATAAGGGGAAAAAAGTCAGCCCGGAGAGAGTCGCAAAAGTGCGTAAGCAGCTCGCTGGGCGCACGGAGTATTATACTGCGGGTGAACTTCGGCAGAAATACCCTATCTCTCATCGGTATGGCTGGCCTCGGCTGAAAAATCTCACCTCCCGGCTGTATCTCGGAAAGTGGGAAATGATGCCTGATTTTTCAAAGCTCGAGCCGGCAGCTTTCGAGGAAGAACCTCGGAATCTCGTGGACGTTTATCACTCTGGTGGCCTTAAAAAGGAATTTGGAATGATCTGGGAAGGCGAGTTGATCACGAAAAAGGAAGGCGATTACAATGCCATCATCGATGCTTCTGATGGAGCTCGTCTTTTCATTAATGATCAACTTGTCGTTGAAGTAGAGGGCGTGGGGCCGCGTGGTAAAGAGCGTGCACGGCGTCGCCGCTTCCGCATGGGAAAAGGGAGTAATAAACTTCGGCTGGAATATTTTAATAATCAGGGAGATCCCGGGCTTACCTTCATGATGCAAGGGCCGACTGGGAAGGTATGGCTCTCTGAGAGCCGTCTCCAGGTGATTGATTCCGCTCCGCCTATCCCGCTGGTCGCTGAAAAAGGCAGCGCCATTATTTACCGAAACTTCATCGATGGAGCTCGTCCGAAAGCAATTGCCGTTGGCTATGATGGTGGAGTGAACCATGCCTTCAGCATCGGGCATCTCGGGCTGGATCTCGTCTGGCAAGGCGACTTCATGGATGGTGGTCTACACTGGACAAATCGGGGGAAAGGAAATGCGAAACCAAAAGGGACGGATGTTGTGAAGCTTCTGAAAGGGCCCGCCTTCGCCACTCTTCTGGATGAAAAGCAAGCATGGCCGGGCCGTGATAAGACGGGATTAAAAGAGAATTTTGGCGGTTACTCGCTGGATAAAAATGGTCTGCCAAGCTTCCGGTATACCGTTGAGGGACTACAAGTTCAGGAGCATGCTTCGTTCAGCTCGGCAGCTGGAAAGAGACAGCTTGTTCGTAAGATTACCTTTGAGGGAACGCCTCCACCAAAATTGCACATGGCGCTCGTTAATGGCGCTGAGGTGATTTCAAAAGAAGAAGGAGTTTTTCAAGTGGATGATAAAATTTCGCTCACCGTGAGCGGAGCCACACCCATGCTTAGAACAGGTGAAGGGGCTGATTTGGTCATGCCTGTTGTGAGTCCTTCTTCTCTTACCATCACTTACACCTGGAACTAAAAAAAGGATGAAAACTTTACTGACTCTCACACTCAGCACGAGCTGCGCCCTTGCTGAGTATTATCGCACAGAGACTATTCCTTTACCAGAGGGGGAGGTAATCGAGGTGAGCTCGATCGCGCTCATGCCGGATCAAAAGGTGGCGATCTCGGGACGGCGGGGCTCTATCTGGGTCGCTACCGGTTGTTATGATGATGACGTCTCACAGGTTCGCTGGACTCGCTTTGCGCAAGGTTTACATGAGCCCCTAGGAATGCACTGGAAAGATGGCTCTCTCTACGTGCAGCAGCGCTCTGAATACACCCGCGCGACTGATACAGATGGAGATGGGAAAGCAGATAACTTTGAAAATATCTGCGATGATTGGGGCACTTCTGGAAACTACCACGAATATGTCTTCGGCTCGACTCCGGACCGAAACGGTGACGTCTGGGCTATTCTTTGCCTTACGGGCTCCGGTGGCTACGCGGCGGACTTCCGTGGCTGGGGGTTGCGTATCACCCCAGATGGACAGATGTATCCTGAAGTCTCAGGTATTCGTTCTCCTGGTGGCCTAGGTTACAATGCGGCAGGGGACCTTTTCTATACGGATAATCAGGGGCCGTGGAATGGTTCTTCATCACTGAAATGGATGAAGCCGGGAGGATTTATGGGAAGTCCATCGGGGAATAAGGCGGCCACAAAATTTGGCCTCGAGAAACCTCCCGAGCCTAAAAATAAATCTCGGATGCTCACGGAGCGGCTCAAAGATCCACGTATCATTCCGCCAGCGGTGATCCTACCGCATGGTCGAGTGGGGCAGTCACCGACAGCAGTTCTTTATGATGATACGAAAGGGAAATTTGGCCCTTTTCAGGGGCAGGTCCTCGTCGGTGAACAGACTCACTCTCAGGTGCAGCGAGTGGATTTAGAGAAGGTTAATGGTCTCTATCAGGGAGCAGTTTTCCCTTTTCTGAAGGGCTATGCTTCTGGCGTGGTGCCGATGCGACTGGCTCAGGATGGCACCCTATTTGTGGGAGGGACGAATCGTGGCTGGGGAAGCCGCGGACCGCAGCCTTTCTCATTTGAACGGACCCGTTGGACCGGGGAAATTCCTTTTGAGACGGAGACGATGAAAATCACTTCGAAGGGGTTCCGTCTTACCTTTACTCAGCCGGCCGATGAGAAATCACTTCTGGACCCATCTTCATACCAGCTCAAGCACTGGACCTATATCTACCAGAAGAGCTACGGCAGTCCTGAGGTCGATCAAGGGGCCGCAAAGGTCACTGGGGTGAAAGTGTTATCTGATGGCCGCGGAGTAGAGCTAACTCTGGATCGCTGGGAACGTGGTCACGTTTATCACCTCGAGATGAAAGGCGTAAAATCTGCGAAAGGAAAAGCTCTCTGGCACCCCTCGGCGTATTACACCGTGAATGAGATCCCAGAGAGCTAGATGATTGGTTCTAAATGAAACGGATCTCAGCTCTTACTTCTTCTCTGGAGTAAGGCCTGGGATCTGAGATGGAGTGGTATCTTCCACTTTTTTCTCAATCTCTTTCTTGGGCTCGGCTGGTGCAGGCATCGCTTGAGCCTTCAGTTCTTTTAACTTAGGCATGAAATCAGTCGCGAGCTTCCCGAGTTCAGTGCTGGGATCAATAGCGATGATTTGAGCCATAATAGCCTCTGCTTCACCGAATTTTCCATCTCCAAGAAGGGGATCCATTTTCATGGAGAGAGCTTGCTGAAGGGACTCGCCCTCCGGCTTGTGCTCACTGATGAAGGTGTCGACGATTTTTAAAGCTTCCACGGTGCTCCCTCCACGGAGAGCTTTCATATACTTTTCTTCCAGGCCTTGAATCGCGAGCATAGTCCCGAAACCGGTTTCGTCCTTAGGGTCAAGAGAGGTGATTTCCTTGATCGTCTCTTGATAGTGGCCAAAGAGCGCAGGATTGATCGTTTCAAGAGCGTTAGCGAGAGCTTTGGCTTTTTCGAGTCCCTCGAGCTTGCTTGCTGCTGCTAGTTTTTCATCACGAGTCGTGCGGAGAGTGCGCATTTCAGTAAGCATCTTGATGTAGGCATCAGGTCCACCAGGAGCATATCCTGTCTGGCCGTAGGGCTGACCTTTCGCATCTAGGAGCAGCACGGTGGGGAAGCCTTGGACCTGAAAGCGTTCCATCAGTTCTGCATTTTGCTTCTGGAGTTCTTCACTCTGCTTCGACTTATCATTCGGGTAGTCGAGCTCTAGGAGGATGAATTTTTCCGGTGCTTGCTTTTGGAATTCTTCTTTATCGAACACTTCCTCACTGAGCTTGATACACCAGTGGCACCAGTCTGAGCCGGTGAAGTCGACAAGGATGTCTTTTTTCTCAGCGGCGGCTTTTTTCTTAGCTTCTTCGTAATTCGTGATCCATCCCTTACTTGCGGCATGGCTGAGGGAAGTGAAGGCGAGTGCTACGGAAGCACATAAAATGGGAATCTTTTTCATAATCGTGGTGATTTCTACGGAAACGTTCAGCTCGAATTCTCAGAATGTCGACAGATAATGTGTCCTAATGCGTTGTCAAACGGGATTCTGAGGCCCATCTGACAGAGCTCCTACACAAGGGAGTAATCCAGACTAAAATCTTGCTAGAGTGATCGCCATTACTTGGAAAATCGTTTTATAAACCACTGATACCTCAGGTTTCGCCCTGCCGCTGCTCTGAATTTCTCCCTTGTGTAGGGACCCTGGCCCATCTGAGATCAGTTGACAACACAGCCATCCGACAAACCAGCAAGGCAGGACCCTAAAATCTGATTTTAACAGAGCACTCGTCACAAGTCGCTTGGTGGAATAGGCCTTTTCATGCAACAATCGGCCATTGGCAGACATTTCCTTCAGGTAATAAAAAATCGTGAGTGAACAAGAAAAAGGGGAGCGTTTCACTGGGCATTTGTTGGCCAGTCGGCACCGGGTTTATGGATTTATCTATTCTCTCACCCAGAACCACCAAGCTTCAGAGGATCTCCTTCAGGAGGTGTCCACTATTCTGTGGCGGAAGTTTGACCAATTCGAAGAAGGGACTGACTTTGCCGTCTGGGCGATGAGCGTGGGGAGGTATTGCGTTCTAAATTGGCGCCGGAAGCAGGCTCGCCTTCCCATGAATCTTGAGGACGATGACTTGATGCGGCTTGCTGATGAGGCGATCTCTGTGAGCTGCGAGCATGATGAACTCCGTGAAGAGCTTCAGGAATGTCTCACGAAACTGCCTGAGAAATGTCAGCGCGTTTTAAAGTCTCGCTACCATCGTGAGGAGAAAGTTCCAGAAATTGCAGAGCGACAGGGAAAGAGCGTTCGTAGTATCTATCTACTCCTAGAGAGGGCGCATGGTCTTCTCATGGACTGTATTGAGCGGCGTTTAGGGAGGAAAGTAGGAAGAGAGGATGGGTGAAGAAAGAAGTTTATCATAGTAGGGACGTCGATCGGCTTATGCAGAAGCTGCGTGATGATGCCCTGACTCCTGCGGATGAGCGTGATCTTCAGGAGATTATTCGCCATCATCCAGTCGCACGCCGACGTTTTGCGCGGCAGCTTGCGGTGGATTCGCAGTTGAAGGAAGCCTTGGAGGTTTCCTCCATTTCTCTACCTGCTGGTGAAAGCTCCAGTGGTATGAAAGGCTGGCTTCTGGTGGCTGGCATCATGGCAGTCGTGGCTGGTATTTTGTTTTTAGCATTTCGCTCAGAGCAGGGGGAAATGGTGGCTTCTGGGGAGGAATCTCCAGCTCAGCTTCAGGCGCCTCAGCTGGAGGCTGGGATCGCTGTTGTGGGGCCGCAGGTTGGCGCTGAGTGGGAACCTGCTCTACCAGAAAATGTGATCGACCGCGCAGGAAAGGCGATCTTGAAACCCGGAGTGATTCGAGTAAAGACTGGAGTGCTCCAGCTAGACTTTTTTAATGGCGCTCGCGTTCTGGTTTCTGGGCCAGCCACACTGGATCTGATGAGCCCTGATGCCGGGAAATTACTTGCTGGGAAGATGTCCGTATTTATCCCTCCAGCAGCGAAAGGATTTCTCATGATGGGACCTCAGGAACAGGTGATACGAGGAGGGACGGATTTCGCACTTCTCGCAGAAGAGGCAGGATTATTCGAAGTTCACGTCATCGGCGGGGAAGCTCAGCTGTCTACTTCAAACAAAAATTCACTTTCTCTCATTGCAGGGGAGGCTGCAAGGGTCACGGCCGATACCGAAGAGTGGAGTAAAGACCAGGCGAAGCCTGAGCTCTTCCCCAGTAGTCGGCAGCTTAATGATGCGCTTGCGTCTCATCATGAAGAGTGGAAGAAATTACGAGATCGTATTCGTGCTGACCGAGAGGTCGTCCTTTATTATACCTTTGATCGGGGGCTTAACTGGGTGCGGAATGTGCCTAATGAAGCTGCTAATGCGGTGCCAGGAAGTGACGGTGCTGTAGTCGGCTGTCATGCGGTGGAGGGGCGTTGGCCACGAAAAAAAGCGCTCGGATTTGAAAATTCCTCGAACCGTCTTCGTCTCAATTTACCTGGCGAGTTTCGCGAACTGACTTTAGCCGCATGGTTAAAAATCGAGAAGCTGCACTCACCTCGAATTTCTATTCTAAATCCGCAGACGAATCAGGATCGTTACATTCATTGGAGTCTCAGTCGGACCCCACGAGACTGGGATGGGAATTACCGGTGGCACCAGCACTTTTCCGAAACTCATCAATCGGCTGATCAAAAAGGGGATCGAAATCACTACCATTCTGATGCGGACTTGAGTGATTTTATATCAGACAAAAAATGGTTCCATCTTGCTCTCGTTTATCATCCAGAGACGAAGGAGGTCCGCCATTATGCGAATGGAATCAGAGTGCATACCAGTGCTATTAAAGAGGCCCGTCCATTGGGCATCGGAATTGCAGATATGGGAAACTGGCCCTATATGGATTGGGCAGAGGGGACCGAATTTGAAGTCCGTTACCTTAATGGTGCCATGGATGAGTTTCTCATCGCGAAGCGTGCCTTCACTGATGATGAAATCCGGGAGGTCTATCAGTCCGGTAAACCTTAGTGTCTTTGGACGGGGATAAAAAAAGCTCTTCCCGTGAGAGGAAGAGCTTTTTGAGAAAAATGAACCGCGAGAGGATTTATGCGCGTCCGGTATAGGCGGACTCAGCGGTGTTGATTTTGAGCATGTCACCTTCTTTAACAAAAAGAGGGACCTGCACTACGAGGCCTGTTTCGAGAGTCGCAGGCTTGGTTGGATTATTCGCGGTGTCACCTTTGATTCCTTCTGAGGACTCAGTCACCTTGAGCTCTACCGTGGCTGGCACATCGAGGGATACAGGATTGTCTTCGATAAAGAGGATTTCTACCTCCTGTCCTTCTTTTAGGAAATACTTGGCATCTCCAACGAAGTCTTCGGCCAGGCCTACGGTGTCGTAGGTATTTGTGTCCATGAAATGATAGGTGCCAGGCTCGGCGTACGAGAACTCTAGTTTTTGACGATCAGTCTCAACGATCTCTACTTTCTCACTGGAAGCGAAGCGAATGGTCTTCGTCTTACCAGTGTTGAAAGAACGGATCGTAGCGGCGATGAGCGCATTCCCTTTTCCAGGGGTGCGGTGCTCCAGCCCGAGAACGACTCCGCGATCACCTTCGTATTTGATACACTGCCCGCGTTTGAGATTAGTTGCAACAATTGCCATGGTGGCTTGTGAAGTAGGGAAGCGGAGCCTGCTGGTCAAGCCAGCTTCCTGTGATAGGCTTTTTCCCGATGGCTCGCATACTGACTTTTTTCATTTTTCTCGCCTCTTTTCTAGGAGCGCAGGATGTCCCCGTTCTGAATCAATACGTCCTGCAGGCAGTGCATGCCATGCCTGCTCGTGGTGGCTATGAGGCGAGTCAGAAAGCAGTTAATCGGCTCGCAGCCCAAGTATCCGTGCGAGATGGCTTAATCCGACAAAATGCGCGTGCCGCAGCTCCATCATTCTGCTCTGGTGCGACTTATCTCGTCTTTCTCAGGGTCATTGAGGCCCTGCGGGCTAATGGGTCACTCAAGCTCTCGCCAGCCTCCGTAGCTGCATTTGCAGATCTGAATAAGCAAGATGGTGAGGGTGTTTTCGGGCGCTGGAATGCGAACGGCCCTGGGGTGGCGCGGCTTTTTAGAGAGCTTGGCTGTGGGGAGAATTTTAGTTCCTGGGACCGTGCTCGACCGGGCGATTTTTTGAAGATTTGGTGGACTAATGAAATTGGAGGGCGAGAGCGGGGGCACCTTGTCGTCTATCTCGGGCACCAGCAGGGAAAAGTGACTTTCTGGTCTGCAAATCAGCCAAATGGTTATGGGAAGAAGACCGTGCCCCTGACCCGGGTGAAGCGTGCTCTATTCAGCCGCCTTCAAGATCACCGTAAGCTCGACCGTGCCGCGAAGCTTCCTGCTATGGATTCCTTTCTGGCAGACATGTTGCGAAAGCCTTTCACCTGGAAACAGGTGGTGAAAAAATGTCGTATTTCGCAGAAATAAGAATCGTTTCTGATTTCTTTTTCGGCCGGATTTCGGCGCTAAAATCAATGCGAGATTCCGTGCGAGATTCTCTCAGCGCGTATGTCTCTACGGAGCGATTTGACTTTTTCCACTCGTCGACTTTTTCCAGCCAGGCGTCCATTTCAGTCATTGAACTGCTGACCGAGAAGCTGATAAAGACCGTGCCAGATTTCGTCTCTTCTAAAAAAGCGTGATGGAGAGAGAATTCTGCGGGCGGTGCTGGGAGCTGGCAGAGTGTGATGGCTTCGCGAAAGTGTTTTTTCTGCTGCCACTGCAGATAAAATGAGTGTCCCAGCAAGGTGAGAATTACGATCACGAGAGCATTTGCCATAAGGCGGAGGCGGCGGATGGGTGAGGTCTTCATCAGGAGTTCGCACGCAAGGGGCTTGCGGCGAGCCTAGGGCGCGGTTACTCATCCTCCAATGATCTATTTGGACAACCACGCGACCACTCCAGTGCACCCGGAGGTCCTCGAAGCCATGCTCCCTTACCTTGGCCCGCAATTTCATAACCCTTCCAGCGGTTACCGGGCAGGGAAGGTTGTTAAGAAAGCAATTGCGGAAGCGCGTGGGCAAGTCGCAGAACTGATCGGAGCGAAAGAGGAAGAGATCGTTTTTACCGGCTGCGGCACGGAGTCGAATAATATGGTCCTAAAATCCTTAGCCCGTGTCTTCGGGCGAAAGGAATCCCGCGTGTTGACGACAGAAATTGAACACAGTGCCGTGTTGCGCCCGTGCGAGGCGATGGAGGCGGTGGGCTTTGACGTCGCTCGTTGTGCGGTGGATGAAACGGGGCGCCTTCACCTGGATCAGTTTCGAGAACTTTGCACCGGGAAGGGGTTTGCCAGTGTGATGTGGGCTAATAATGAAACCGGAGTCGTTCAGCCCATTCTTGAGGCCAGTGAAATCGCGAAGGAAGCGGGCTATGCCTTTCACACTGATGCCATCCAAGCCGTCGGAAAAGTTCCCGTTAACGTGCGTGACGTCCCTGTCGATTTTCTCAGTATCAGCGGGCATAAATTTCACGCGCCGAAGGGAATTGGTGCGCTCTACCTGAGGGAAGGAGTGCGTTTTGAGCCCCTCATTCGCGGCGGCGGGCAGGAAGCGGGCCGTCGTAGCGGGACGGAGAATGTACCTTATATCGTTGGGCTTGGAAAAGCGGCAGAGCTGATGAAGAAAGAAAACCATCAGGTGGCAGAACTCAGAGATCACTTGGAAGATCGCCTCATGAATGAAATCGAAGGCGTCACTCTTAACGGTCATCGAGAGCATCGCGTGCCGACCATTGCTCACGTTTCTTTTGCTGATTGTGAAGGAGCGGGGCTGCTTATTCTGCTGGATGAAGCTGGGGTGCAAGTTTCCACGGGCAGTGCCTGCATGACTGGGAAGCAGGAGCCTAGCCACGTGCAAAAAGCGATGGGTTTCTCAGACGCTCAGGCCAAGAGTAGTCTGCGAATTTCACTTTCCATGCTCACCACGCGGGAAGAAATCGATCAGGCAGCTGAGGCCATTAAAAAAGCGGTCAAAAAGCTTCGCGCGGTTCAGGGAGGCGGCGGAGTAGGGCCCGTCATGGTTTACTCATAATTTCGTCACCCTTTTGGCATTGAAATTTGCCTCTTCCAGTGCGAGCTAGTTTCATGATCGACGTCAAACAACTGAAAAATGCGCTCCGTGAAAACGAAGGAAAAGCTCTCCAGCTCGTCCTTCCCGGCGGAGAAGGGGTGCCTGCTCATTTCCATGTCACCGAAGTCGGTGCCATTCAGAAGGACTTCATCGACTGTGGTGGCACCCAGCGCCGGAACTCTTGGTGCCTTCTTCAAGCCTACGTAGCAACCGATTACGACCACCGCATCCCGACTGAAAAACTGCTCAAGATCTTAGAGATGGGAGCGAAGGTGATGGCGGGTGATTTTCTTCCAGTGGAAATCGAATACGAAGGCAGCGTCATTTCCCAATATCCGGTCGAGGATTTAGAAATCACCGATGAGGCTGTCATTCTGAAACTCACCACCAAGCACACTGATTGTCTCGCTAAGGACGTCTGCGGTATTCCCGAACCGGGTGCAGACCCTATTTCTGACTGCTGCACTCCAGGCAGTGGCTGCTGTTAGTGGCGCATTTACATTGCCCACTGCCTCAAGCATTTGAGCGGGATGTTTCCCGAATCTCACAAGATCGTGGTGGTCATGGATAACCTGAATACTCATCAACAAGCGTCCCTTTGCATAGCGTGTGCACCCGAAGAAGCACGGTCACTTTGCGAACGTTTCGAATTTCATTTTACCCCCACGCATGGGAGTTGGTTCAATATGGCCGAAATTGAAATCGGGCTCCTTGCTCGACAATGTCTGGATAGACGAATCAGCTCACCGGAGATCATACGTCGCGAGGTGAGGACTTATGTTACGCAGGAAAACGCTCATCCCGTCCCAATTCAATCGCTGAGGGTCTGATTCCCCGCCGCTTGCGGCGATTCAATGGCAATTCACCAATCAAGATGCTCGCATCAAGCTGCGCTCATTTTATCCAACGTTTTAAGTTTTATAGAGC
>CALGMJ010000138.1 GCA_937958875.1 uncultured Verrucomicrobiales bacterium
CCTCCTATTCTCTACAGGGAATCGAAGCAGCGGCTGGGATTTATTTTTTGACTACATTCACCCTAACTCCCACCTCAAAGGGAATTAGCTAGTCAAAGACTGGAAGCCTAACAAAAAGGCGACCGTAAGAATCACTTGAACAACGGCAATCAACGTCGCTTTTCCCCAATCGAGATAAAACCAAAGCTTTAAAGCAATAATAGTACAAGGGACAAGCGCCCCGTAAGCAACTAAGCCAAGCTCTCGACCGAAAAGAATTGCGGTAAAATTCAATGGCACAAAGACCATGAATAACTTGGCCCACGAGATATCTGCTTCATGCCGGGCAAATGCAAACATAAGCCCAGCAAGCAGAGTGATCTGGAGAAAAATCAATAACACAATTTTTTCTACACAGCATCCGCGCAGCGCTGACAGAGACCGTCTTTGACAATAGGCTCATAGCGACGGCAGCGAGGGCACATCGGATGACCAGTGGCAGTAACTGTCGCGGTTAGCTCGGGGCCATCGAGTAGATTCAATTCGCTCAGGATGAAGAACTCGTTCGCAAACTCAGAGTCTTTCAAGAGCTCCAGGGATGGATGATTCGCCGGCACGGTGAGTAGCACACTGGCTTCATTATTCTTCTTAAACTCTTTTGCCTGAACTTTTTCTTCAATCGCAGTCTGGATGACGGCTTTAACTTCGTGAAGTTTTGCCACCTTATCGATCGCCTCGGTAGCAGCGTACTTTGCATTCACTTCTGGGAAGTCTTGCTCATGAACACTGCCCTCACGGCCAGCGTGCTCCCACGCTTCCTCGGAGGTATAGGCGAGGACTGGCGCAAGTAGCTTCACCAGAGCATCAAAGATTTCACCCATGACCCAGACACTTGCTTTCCGGCGTTCACTCCCCTCGGCATCACAGTAAAGACGATCTTTCGTGATATCGATGTAGTTAGCGCTTAAATCTGAAGCTGCGAATTGGTTCACGGTGGAAAAGACACGGCGAAAATCATAGACTTCGTAAGCATCCCGTACTTCCTTGATGACGACTTGCAGGCGCTCCATGATCCACTGATCAATGAGCGGCAGAGTCTCCGGTTCAGAGACCTTCTCATCCCGCATATTTCCAAGAAGAATCTTAAAGGTATTGCGAAGACGGCGGTAGGGTTCACCCACCTGCTGGAAAAGATCTTCGCCAAATGGAACTTCATTCTGCCAATCAACAGAACTCACCCAGAGGCGGAGGATATCGGCACCATACTTATTATAAAAGTGAGCCGCATCGGTAGGCTTTCCCTTTTTCTTTGCATCGGACTTTGAAGTCTTCTTCCCGGTATCTTTATCGACGACGAAGCCGTGAGTCAGAACGGTTTTATAGGGTGCTTTATCCCGCACTCCGACAGAGAGCATAAGAGAACTCTGGAACCAGCCGCGGTGCTGATCTGTAGCTTCGAGATAAAGATCTGCAGGGCAGCTCAGTTCTGGATGAGCATCAGAAACAGCGACATGGCTCGAGCCGGAGTCAATCCAAACGTCCAGAGTATCCCGGCATTTCGTGGCTCCTTCCGGAAGACCGAAGAGAGAGGCAAGTTCGGCGTCTGATTTCTCAAACCAAACATTAGTGCCTTCCTTCTCAACGAGATCGGCAACCTTTTTAGCGAGATCTGCGGAGACGATCGGCTCACCCTCGGCAGAGAAGAATACCGGAAGAGGGACTCCCCAGGTGCGCTGACGAGAGATACACCAGTCTGGACGTGATTCGACAGTTCCGTAGATGCGATTTCTCCCCCACTTGGGCAGCCATTCGACTTCGTCGATCTCTTTAAGAGCAGTCTCACGAAGCTGATCGATGGAAATGAAGAACTGCTCAACGGCACGGAAGATGATCGGGGTTTTCGAACGCCAGCAATGTGGGTAGCTGTGCTCATAAACTTCTTCTCCGAGGAGAGTTCCATTTTCCCGGATGATTTCGACGATGGAGGCGTTCGCCTTAAAGACGTGAACTCCGACGAGATCTGGAAGACCACATTCATCAGTATATTTCCCGTCATCATCCACAGGGCTGAGAACGGCGAGACCATTCTGCTGGCCTACCATGTAATCGTCTGCGCCGTGACCAGGAGCGATGTGTACTGCTCCCGTTCCAGAATCAGTAGTGACAAAAGGAGCAAGGATGAGCTTAGACTCGCGGTCGAGGAATGGGTGCTGGGCTGAGAGACCATTGAGTTCCTGCCCTTTAATCTCGGCTAGTGACTCGACGAGAGTGAGGCCGGTTTTCTCTTGGAACGAATCGATGAGATCGCGTGCGATGATAATGGTCGAACCATCATCGTACTTCCCGACGGTATAAATAAACTGCTCATGAACAGCGATGCCGAGGTTTGCGGGTAAAGTCCATGGAGTAGTGGTCCAGATGGCGATCGTTGCGTCTGGGAAGGCACTCAAAGGCCCCTCGACTGAAGTCTTGAAGGCAAATTTCACAAAGACCGCAGTCGATTTTTTATCAGCGTATTCAACCTCCGCTTCCGCGAGAGCGGTCTTGGCCCCGTAAGACCATTGCACAGGTTTTTTTGACTGATAGACGCAGCCACGCTCGATGAGAGAGGCAAAAGTGCGGATGATGTTTGCCTCGTAGTCAGGATCGAGAGTGAGGTAGGGATTTTCCCAATCTCCGAAAACCCCGAGCCGCTTAAAGGACTCACGCTGGGTGTCGATCCATCCTTTAGCGAAAGTTTCGCAGCGGCGACGGATTTCAGCAGGCTCGACGTCGCGAGCATCATCGCCCTGCATGACCTTGAACTCGATAGGAAGTCCATGACAATCCCACCCTGGGATGTATGGCGCTTCGAAGCCTGCCATAGTCTTGGATTTAACCACAAAATCCTTGAGAACCTTATTCAGGGCGGTGCCCATGTGGACATCACCATTCGCAAATGGAGGGCCATCATGGAGGATGAAACGGGGAGCATTTTCGGCTTTACGCTTCGCAATAATTCGCTGGTAGAGGCCGTCGGAGTTCCACTGTTCAAGGCGGAGAGGCTCTTTATTCACCAGATTTCCCTTCATCGGGAAAGTCGTCTTGGGAAGAAAGAGGGTCTCTTTGTAAGATTTACCTTCGGTATTGCTCATAGCGCTAGGGGCGCGAAGCTAGGGACCTAGATTGAGAAGGTCAAGATCGAGGGGAATGCCGCAGGGCTAAGGCTATTTTTTTTCTGGCTCAGAGCCCTCAGCTATCTTGCTACTTTGAGGAACCTTTTCCTCTTCTCCTTTAACCAGATTCGTAAAACTATCGATCCACTTCGGAGCGCTGGTGTGAGAAAAATTTTTCTCGAGGAACTTCAGCATCCGAAGTGAAGCCCCTCTTTCATCCCCGGATTTAAAAAGATCTCGCTCCATTTCCCAAATAAGGTTGGGGCGCGTTTTGTAATACCATTTTTCAAATTCAGGCCGCCGCCCCTTATCGCCGTTTTGATCTCGTGCCGTGCCCAATTTTTGAAGAATTCCCCCTTCGAGTTCGATACGCTTAAGCCAAGCAGCCTTAAGCTTATCAAAGGAAGCAGACTCTCGTAAATCCGGGAAAACGAGCCCCTCATAAATCCCAGCAATATCCAAAGGAGATTGTGGAAATTGAGCTGATTTCACTGAATTCATGTCGTAGGCGGTCGCAAACACACTGCTCATCGGATTACCGCGGAGCACCTGAGCAGAACCATCGAGCTTTTCGTGATCACTCAGGACCTCATTCATCACAGATAAAGCACGTTTAGTGGCATTTTTCTTAGCTTCAGGATCAGTGGCCGTCTCGATCATAAGAACAAGCCAACGCAGCTGATAACGGAGAGCTCGACGAAAGGAGGGAGTGTCGCGACGATCTTTGTGGCTTTTTTTCCAGTTCCGAAATTCCTTCGCCTTTTTTGCCTCATCCTGAAAGAGGACCTTCTCGACACACTTGATATAAAGCTCATGAGTGGCCGCATCACTTGTAAGGGCAGCTCTATAGGCATTCAGAGCGGTCGATAAACGCGTCGATACATTGTTCTTTGAGGCATCTAAAATTTTCTGCATTTGCTCTAAAAGCAGCTGACGATCTACATCCGTCAGCTCTGTTTTCACCTGCCCCGAAGCAAAACCACCGCATAGAAGAAGTGAAAGAATAGCGAACTTTTTCATAACCAAATGAGACTTCCAGAGACTGTATAGCCTGTCGATCATGTAAGACAGGACCTATCCAATGGACCTACCTCTATTTGAACAGCACTTTGTCACCGTTAAGAATCGGGTGACAGAGGCAGAACACAGGAGTCATCAAATCAGAGCTTCAGCAGTCTCTACCGCAGGGCGTTCAGCACGCTCTAGGCTCTGGCGGAAATTCTCCAACATTTTGGATTCACGCTTCAGCATATTGACAAGCTCAGACTCCTCTTTCTCAAGAACAAGCTCCCGCTCACTGAAAAAGATGACCAAATTTGCAATCTCGAGAGTAGCGCAACGGGCTTTCCCGACAAATTCAGAGAAACCGAGCTTTGTCGGCATGCTACTCCCACCAGCCAGAATACTGGAGATTGAGCAGGCCTTCTCACGCAGCTGAGCAGCGTAGTGAGGATGTCCATCACGTTCGAGACGATCTGCCGTGTCTGCAATACGATGTCCAATCTCTAAGGACATCTTCCAAACTTCTAGGTTCTCAAAACGAAAATCAGCCACGCGGCGTGGCTTAAAGAGGATCTAAGAAGAGCACAAGTGCCAACTCACGAGTTTTTCATCTCTCCCCTCTTATTCATTTCCTACGCTTTTCTCTGGAGGAAAAAGCAGTCAACTTCAATGAGTGGAAGCACCCTTGATCGCAGCTATCGAAACAGGAGGAACAAAGATCAACGTCGCGCTGGCTCGAGCACCAGAGGAAATCCTCTTTCAGGAACGGATCTCCACGACCATGCCGGAGGAAACCCTGAAACAAATCCGTATCGCGCTCGAGAAGGCTCAGAAGATACATGGAAAAGCGCAAGCACTCGCGATCGGCACCTTCGGCCCTGTCGATCTTTCTCCACAGTCTCTGACTTATGGCATGATCACTGAAACACCGAAGCCTGGCTGGTCTCAGACTGATATTCTCTCTCCTCTAAGAGATTTTTTTCAAATTCCATCTATCATCGATACCGATGTGAACGCCGCTCTTTTAGGAGAAGCTCAGTGGGGAGAGGCGTCTCAGCTAAAGAACGCAGCATATCTCACCGTAGGAACAGGCATCGGTGGTGGTCTTCTGATGAATGGGAAACTCATCCATGGCATTGGACATCCTGAGCTTGGGCATATGCTTGTCACTCCTCATCCAGAGGATTCATTCGCTGGCTGCTGCCCCTTTCACGGAAATTGCCTCGAGGGGATGGCATCTGGCCTAGCTTTAAAAAAACGCTGGGGCCGAAATGCCGATGAACTCGAGATTGATCATCCTGCTTGGGAGCTTGAAGCAGAATACCTCGCCCAAGCTTGCTACAATCTCATGATGATCGTTCCTCCTACTAAAATCATCATCGGTGGTGGAGTGATGAAGCAACAACAACTCTACCCACTCATTCGAGAACGATTTTCAGGACTTCTGAAAGGGTATTTAAGCTATCCTGAAATCACAGATCACTTAGACTCTTTCATTGTCCCTCCTCATCTCGGAGAAAAAGCTGCACTCATGGGCTGCGTAGTGATGGGACAACGAATTCTCAAAAGGTTCTAGAAAAGCTGGAGGTTCGGTATTTTTTCTATGCCTTTAGGGTTTCTCATTGCTCTCACTACGCTTTAATTCCGCGCATGTACCTAACAGGATTTGCCGATGAAGCGGCCCAGGACCTTGCTACTCAAATCAAAGCCACCAAAGAAATCGGCTGGAGTCGAATTTCTGCCCGTGGCGTTAATGGAGCGAACATTCATGAACTTCCTGAAAGTGACTTCAATGCTGTCGCAGATGAATTCGACGCTGCTGGTATTACCATTCCTGAATTCGGCTCTCTCATTGGCAATTGGGGGAAAAAAATCACTACTGATTTCGACATTACCCTCGCCGAAATTGACCGCGCCATTCCTCGTATGCAACGTCTCGGCTCGAAGCTGATTCGGATTATGTCCTATGCTCAGGAACCTTGGGGAGATGACCAACAAGAAGCTGAGCGCTTTCGCCGCCTCCGCGAGATCCACGCTCGGTTTGCTGATGCAGGGCTACAGGCCATTCACGAAAACTGCATGAACTGGGGCGGTTTTTCAGCCGAACACACCTTGAGACTAGTCGAGGAAGTCCCGGGCCTCAAACTAGTATTCGATACCGCAAACCCCGTCTTCCAGCTTGATCGTTCAAAAAGTGAACCTTTCCCATGGCAGGATCCTCTCGAGTTTTATCAAAAAGTGAAAGAGCACGTCGTCCATGTTCACATTAAAGACTGCACAAATCCTCCTGCTGGAGAGACCGAGCCCACAGAATACACCCTCCCCGGTGCAGGACAGGGCAAAGTAAAAGAAATTCTGACCGAACTTAAAAATGATGGATACGATGGTGGGCTTGCCATTGAGCCCCATGTAGCGACCGTTTTTCATGCCACCGATGGCCAGGAACCAGACTGGCAACAGTGCTATGATTCTTATGTCGAGTATGGAAAGGCTACCAATGCCCTTCTCGAAGCACTCGCTTGGAAGACCGAATAACAGATTCTTATCATCGATTTAATATCAACCCTGCCTTGGAAACGAGGCAGGGTTTTTCTGGCCCTTTTACAAGATTTTTTTCGCTAAATGACAGTTTAGGATTCACAAACCAAAGATCATGAATCTATCTTAATAGAATCATGAAACACACACATACATTAGCAATGCTTATTACTGCATTGGGAACCTTATCTGCCCAAGCGCAATTCAGAGATCTCTGGCAGCTGGGAGAGATCGGAAACGGCCAAAACGAGTTTTCACAGGAAAACTTTGGGTCAAATCCTCCCCCTGGCAGTCCCACAGCAAAAGACGATGACTACTATTTCGCCGGAGACTACACCGACCCGGATAACCCGGATTCTATAGGTTTAGTCACCGAAAATGAGCCCCTCCAAGCAGGTCCTGGTGGCGACAACTCCGGAGCAGGAACGATCGGCTTCGAAAGAGCCGTAACCGGAACAGATCCGAATAATCGAATTCATTTTATTTTAGATGCTGCAGAAGTAGACCCCGATGCGCGCTACCGCCTTACAACTGAGCTTCGCGATGGAGGTTTTTCAGGCGACGGTTTTGGAAATCACGATGTTTCAATTTCTTTCAATGACAACGAGGTAATTAATATTCCGGGAATTGAGGTAAACACCCCTGTTGAAGTCGAATTCGCACCCGGAGACGTAAATGCCACCGCAGGAGAAAACATCGTTACCGTGAGCCGTACTGGTGGAGGAACAACAGGCTGGATCGGAATCGATTATGTTCGCTTGGAAATTGACGAGTCGAACATCGCCTGCACCGATCCTATCTGTAATTTCTCCGCAGACAACATGATCGTGAGCCCGAATGAGGAGGTCGTCCTAAGTTGGCTCACCTCAGCTGCTGCAGAAGTATCCATTACTCCAGAACCAGGTCCCGTGGACGCAGGAAACGCAAACACTTCCGTCTCACCTGACGTCACCACGACTTACACCCTCAGCTCTACGCTGAACGGCGTCACTGAAACGCGAGATATCACCATTCAAGTTCGGGTTTTAGAAGAGTTTAATGCTGACCCCATAGACCTCAACCTTGGAAACCAAACAACCTTTCTCACATGGATAGTTGATGACAATCGAGACGATCTCATGATCGAAATCGATCAAGGGTTAGGAGACCAAACAGCAAATACAGAATTTGGTGAAGGCGAAGTTGAAATAAGTCCAACTGAGACAACGACTTATACCATCACGGTTACGAGACCGAACACCCCAATGGACGATGTTGACACCGCGTCTGTC
>CALGMJ010000139.1 GCA_937958875.1 uncultured Verrucomicrobiales bacterium
CGCAACACGGTCATACTCCCAAATCGTTCACCCTGAGAAAGCCATCTCAGCACTCACGGTAGCCTCACTTTTAGTCTGCCGGAAAGATCTCCATAAAAATACCGTCCACCAAGTCACTCAGGCTCTTTTTTCTCAACGAGACCTACTTTTAAGACACTCGCTGGACTCTCTCCGGATGCGGGAACTCCGTGATGATGACCTCTTTCCCTACGCGGTACACGCAGGCGCAGATCAATTCTACCGACGTAAGGAACCCAGCTTTCTCATCGTTTACTCAGAAGTTCTTGGCTTATTTCTAGCCTTGCTCCTCGCACTCATTGGCCTCCTTTCTGGCTTCCAAAAATGGCGCGAAACAAGACGTAAAAACCTGATCGACACCTATTACGAACGAGTAAACAGCATTATCGAACGAGTTCATCATGCAACTGCCGAAGCGCTCGATTCAGAAGAGCTTAAGCTCCGAGAACTCGGGCGAGCTGCTTTTCAGGATCTCGTACATGAAAAGCTGAGAGCAAATGAATCATTCCGTATCTTCCAGGCGCTCTATGAGAGTGGGCTCGAGGAAATTCAGTGGAGGAGAAGCCATGCCATCTCAGTGCCTTCTTACCGGAGTCATTGATCAGTAGCAACAAGGGTGAGACGCTCACGTGAATTAAAATTGATCACAAGGCGGTGTAATTCCCCCTGTGGCTCTATTCTCACACGGCCCAAAACTTGGATCATCTTACCCTCCATCGCTTGGACCACTTCCATGGTGAGATTAGGGTCCGTCACCCCTTTGAAATTCACCCGAGCTGCTACCTGAGGCTTACTGAGCTTAAACTTGAGATAGGTGTTATCCCCATGGGTAATGACCTGTTTCACAACCCCCTTAAAATAGATCTTCGCCCCTTCCATCTCATAAAGAAGCTTTTCATCCTTCAGCGTATAGCGTGGAAAATCATCCGGCGAACCTAATTCATCCGCTCCAGACATGGCAATCTGCGCTCGAGGGGCCGTGGGCTCAGAAACAGCGGAACTTAAAGATGATTCCTTAATGAGACCCTTACTGGGACTCTTATGCGCCAGCGCCAGAGCACCTCCCCCGGAAGTAATTCCCGAATCCTTTACTGAATCAGGATCTGTCATTTCTCTATCCGTATTGGCCCTCTTTTTAGGTTCTGCCTCAGTGAGAGCTGCTGCATTTTCTACCCCTCTCTGATTTAGAAAATAAAGCCCAGCGCCACTCACCGCGAGAACGGCTAGTAGGACTGTAATGATAAGAGGTGCTTTTGAACTACTCGCCGTGGGCGGCAGTGGAGTTCTAACTTGATCGAGCGCTGGAGTAGATACCGCGCCCACACTCGGTCCAACAGGGAGAGGCATTCCTCCAGCTCCAGTCTCAGGAGCCTTCGCTTTTGCTGCCCGCGCTGAAAGACGGCGTGATGCATCGATGGTAGGCTGACCCGCCGGCTTGAGCCCACCTCCTGTATTTGCCCGTTTTAGCACTGGTGTCGCCTGGGCCACCGGAGCACTGACTGGTGTTGACACCGGAGTCACCACCGGCGGAGGGGTTACTACCGCTCCTGGAGTAGAGACCGGAGCAGGCGCTCCCGGTGTCAATAATCGAGGACTGGCCTCCCCTCCCAAAGAAGAAGTCGTCCGTGGGGCTGGCTTCCGATATTGCGGATTCAGCTGAGTTAACAAGGCATACAGATCCCCTGCAGGATCTTCCGAACCACCGGCTTGGCGACGGTTTGCCCAATCACGGAACCATTGAAAATAATCAATCACAAAGCTCTCAACAGTCTGACCATCAGCCGTTTGAGTAGCTACAATATCATCAGGATCAAAAGAAACAGTTCCCATTTCCTCTGCAAGATCGTGGAGCGTCGCGGAAGCATCTCTCTCGAGGTGAAATAAAACTTCAGGAGTAATCGCCCCTGTCTGCATCCGCGTCATAAGTCGCTCTCCAGGCCAGGCTACTGTCGCAATCCACGGGGAATGATCGACGGGATCAAGACCCCCATCGATTACCGGGCGTAAACAAGTAGAACTCAGCTTCTTTAACTCAACAAGCGACCGAGCAAAGCGCGTCTGACTCAACTGCTGAAGAACTTCCGAAGCATACTTCAACCGCGTGATCGTATAAATCTGGTCTTCTGGACCTTTCGCTCGGTAAACAATTCGCTGAGGCGATTGAAAGAGGAGGTCTTCGATCTGGAAGTCTTCTGTCACCAAGCGAGATCTTACCAAACAATCCCCCCCGGGTGAAAGATCTATCTCAGACGGAAAATATTAAGCTCAACGAGGTAAAATGAAAAGAAGGCAGATTTCGCAGTTTTCACCGTCCCGCGAAGGGTACATCCTCCGCCCATGGCTGATCACTCCATCGATGTCCGCTACGTCGCCAATCTCGCCCGGATCAATTTGAGCGAAGATGAAATCGAACGCTTTGGAACCCAACTCGAAGGAGTCATGGAGCACATTGCTAAGCTCTCAGAAGTCGATGTCGAAGGGATTGAAGCCACTTCTCACGCCACTTCTGTCTCAAATCGCGTCCGCCAAGATGCCCCCCAACCCGGCATCACCTCTGAAGCCTTCCTTCAAAATGCCCCTGATCAAGGAAATGGTCAGCTCCGCGTGCCTAAAGTCGTCGACGCTTAATTTTCCCTCTCTCCCTTTCTAGATCTCATGTCTCTCGCTGCTCAATCTCTGACTGCTCTCCGCCGCCAACTCACTGCTGGTGAAATTTCCGCCCGCGATATCGTAGAAGACTCCATCGCCCAAATTTCTGCTCGGGATGGAGATATCGGCGCCTTTCTTTCTCACGATCCTGAATCTGCTCTGGCCGAGGCCGAAAAAGCAGACCTCACCCTCCCACTTGGAGGGCTTCCCATCGGCATCAAAGATAACATCAATGTCCTCGGACAACCCTGCACCTGCGGGTCAAAATTTCTCCAAGGAGCCTACACCTCTCCCTATGACGCCACCGTCATCACGAAACTACGTGCCGCAGGAGCTATTCCCTTCGGGCGGGCAAACCTTGATGAATTCGCCATGGGCTCTTCCACGGAAAATTCAGCCCTTCAGATCACTCAAAATCCCGCCGCTCCTGGACACATTCCCGGTGGATCATCCGGTGGTTCTGCCGCCGCCGTCGCCGCACAGCTCATTCCTGCAACATTAGGGTCTGATACTGGTGGCTCCATCCGCCAGCCCGCCAGCCACTGCGGAGTAGTAGGGCTGAAGCCTTCCTATGGGAGGGTTTCTCGCTACGGCCTCGTCGCCTTCGGCTCCTCACTAGATCAGATTGGCCCTCTCACTCAGAACGTCGAAGATGCAGCACTTCTTCTCAATGCTATCTCAGGTGAAGACCCACGAGACTCAACCTCGCTAGACGCTTCCGTGCCAGATTTCACCGAAGGCCTAGATGCCGGAGTGACTGGAATGAAACTTGGTCTCCCAAAAGAATACTTCACTGATGGCATCGATGCCGGCGTGCGTGAACGAGTCGAGACTGCTGCGAAAAAACTCGAATCTCAGGGGGCTGAAATCGTCGAAATTTCACTCCCCCATACCGAATACGCTATCGCGACCTACTACATCATCGCGCCGGCTGAAGCCTCATCAAATCTCTCCCGCTTCGATGGCGTGCGCTACGGAAATCGCACCGAAAATCCTGCCGATATGCTGGAGTTATACCAAAATAGCCGCGAAGCAGGCTTCGGCTCGGAGGTCAAACGCCGTATCATCCTCGGCACCTACGTCTTATCCTCAGGATACTACGATGCCTACTACCGACAGGCGCAAAAAGTTCGCACCCTGATCAGGCAAGACTTTGAAAAAGCCTTCGAAAAAGTCGATGCCATCATCACCCCCGTCGCTCCCGAGCCTGCTCCAAAAATAGGTGCTGCGGCTGGAGACCCGCTAAAACACTACCTTGCTGACATCTTCACCATTTCGGCAAACTTAGCCGGAAATTGCGGAATCTCCGTACCTCTCGAACCTCTAAATGGGCTTCCAGTAGGATTACAGATTCTCGGGCCTCAGCTCGGTGAGCAAACCATCCTCAAAGTTGGCCGCGCCGTGGAAGGCTAATCTCCACACAAAAAATTAGACAACATTCTGTCTAGCAAACCAAGAGCGCCTCTTCGAAAGAAGAGGTTAGCCCCAGCCGCCCTGATCTCCGCATACTTCCACCACTCTCCTAGGGTTTCCCAGTTGATTCCTTGCTTATACCGCCGCGTATCACAAATTTTGGCTTATTGCTAAGCCCTCGTTAGCGTTTTAACTGAAGGCACTAACTCTACATTCGGCCGTACAATCCATCGGAAATTTGTGGTGACGTGCAGTATATGTCGTTTGAAATATTGATCTCCACCCATCGCCGTATAAATTGGCCGAATGCTCAAACACCAAAACTGCTGGAGTTTCTTATTATTCATAATGATGTGGGGACTTCCTTTGCTTTCAACGGAAGCGCAGCTATTACGAGTTGATTTTAATGACGGAAACTCCTCAACGACATCAGGCTGGGAATCTTATTCACGGCTAGACACAGAAGCCAACTCCCCTTGGTCAAAGACCTTTACTGGAGGGATTTCTCTCATCACAACAGCCTTTGGGAACGTTAGCCTCGATGACCGTGATCGGGGTAACCAAAATGGAGGTGGAGCAGAAGCCGCTATGTGGAGAGATTTTCTCTTCGCAAACGGGAGTATCTCTAACAATCCAAACTCTGGGCTTAATTTAAATTTTTCAGGGCTTACCCCCAATCAAGAATATCCCATTACCATCTGGGCGTATGATAGTGGATCAACCTCTGGACGAGCCGCAGATTGGAGTGATGGTGGGGCAGCGACAGCACGTCTAATTTTCGATGGAGCCTCTCCATCGACTCTCGACGATTATCGAATCATTATCAATGCCACAGCAGATGCCACAGGAAACCTTCAGCTCACTGGAAGGGTTTCTGCGTCCAATCCAAACTTAAGCCACAATGTATTTATCAATGGGCTAGAAATCGGAACTCCCCTTTCCTCATCAGCTCCCACAGATCTTACTTTAACTAGTTCTGATGTTTCCCAGTTTGCCGCACCCGGAACAGTGGTTGGCTCTTTTCAAACGACTGATTCTACTCCTGGAAATACTTTCAGCTATTCTCTAGTATCAGGTCTGGGAAGTGAGGATAATGGAATTTTTGAGATCAACGGAAATAATTTACAGGTTATAGGGAGCCTCTCCGCCTTCCAAGTTGGCTCTTTTTTGGCGGTTCGCGTTCGGACGACGGCCGCATTAGGAGGCTTTTTCGAAAAATCTTTTCAGATTGAAATTAACAATGATTCCGACCTTGATGACTTAAATGACTCGTGGGAACTTGCATTTTTTAGGAATCTTACCTCAGCCACCGCCGATGGAGATAACGATCAAGACGGACTGATCAATCGCGATGAATTCGCAAATGGAACTGACCCCACCAGTCCTGATACTGATAACGATAGCATCACTGATGGTCAGGAAGTTAACTCACTTGGGACTAACCCCAATTTAGCAGACTCAGATGCTGATGGCATCTTAGATCCCGATGAACTTTCAGTAGCAAACGGTTTCGTGACCGATGCCATCAGCTTCGATACTGATGGCGATGGCTATAACGATTTAGTCGAAATCAATCAGGGAACAGACCCGACCGATCAGAACAATTTTCCAAGCTCCACCATTCCTCTGCGCCTCAATGAAATTCTCGCGCGAAACATCACCGGAATTGACGATGGATTTGGAGATCGTGGTGATTGGATCGAGATCTTTAACCCGAATGCTCAAGCCATCAATCTAGCTGGTTACTACCTCACCGATAATGACACTGACCTTACCAAGTGGGACTTTCCCTCCGTGACGATCGCTGGAAATAGCTACCTCGTCGTCTTCGCTACAGGACTGGATGTCGTCGATCCACAGGGGAATCCGCATACCAACTTCAGCCTCTCTGGGGGTGGAGAATATCTCGCGATCGTGCAGCCTGATGGAAGTACGATTGATGATCAAATAACTCCCGAATACCCTCCTCAATTCCGAGATATTTCGTACGGTATTCCCTCCGGAGGGGGCGCGAGAGCATTTTTCCAAGACCGCACTCCAGGCCAGATCAATAGTTCAGATACATTTCCGGGAGTAGTCCGTGATACCAGCTTTCTCACTGACCGCGGTTTCTATGATAGCCCTTTCCTCCTCACCATCACCAGTCCGACACCAGGCGCTACCATCCGCTATACTCTCGATGGCTCAAAGCCATCTACCACAAATGGGTTCATCTACAATAACCCAGTCCCCATCAACACGACCACAACCGTCCGAGCCATCGCTACCTTTAATCAATGGCTCCCTACAAATGTCGACACACACACCTATCTCTTCATCGAAGACGTCGTGACACAACCAGCAGACCCCGCAGGGTGGCCATCCGATTGGGGATTTGATTCTGAAGTCGGTCAAGTTGTAGTTTCAGACTATGAAATGGATCCTCGCGTGGTGAATAACACCAATGGACTAGGAGTTTTCACGGTTCAAGAAGCTCTCCGTGACATTCCCACTGTCGCCATCTCTCTGAAACAGGAGGATGCCAGTGGAGGGGTAAATGGGCTCTATACAAATCCGAGAGGACGTTTTGAGCATGAGTGCTCCATCGAATACATCCTTGAAGATGGCACGACAGGTTTTCAAGAAGACTGTATCATCGAAACCCAAGGAAACTCAAGCCGACGCCCATTCCGGATGCAGAAGCACTCGATGCGACTCACCTTCAGATCCGCTGTCGGAATCTCCAAGTTACGCTTTCCTCTCTTTGATGATTCTGATGTCGACGAATTTAATCAATTGGTTCTACGAGCCTGCTTTACCGATTCTTGGGGTTTAAATACATGGGCCCCTCAGCGTTACCGCCCGAATGATTCCCTCTACATCCGCGATGTCTGGATGAAGGATATGCAGACAAAGATGGGGCACGCTGCAGGACACGGAAACTTTGTCCACCTCTACGTGAATGGCCTCTACTTCGGAGTCCATAATTTTACAGAACGAATCGCGGACGATTGGTTTGCTGATCACCTAGGAGGAGAAGAAGAAGATTGGTTAATCAACGACAATCTCGTGACCCCCCCTGCACGCTGGGATCAAATGATGAACCTTGCGAACGGAAACATTACCAGCAACTCCGTTTATCAAAACGTGCTCAATTTCATCGATATGGAGAATTACATCGACTACATGCTTCTCCACTTTTACGCCGATGCCGAAGATTGGCCAAGAGCGAATGGCTATGCTGCTGCTAATGTCGCGAGTGGCGACGGACGTTTCCGCTTCGCAGTTTGGGATCAGGAAATCGCTCTAGATAACTTTGACTGGGACCGCTATGACGATGGTCGTGGCGCGGGTGAGCCTCTGCAACGATTTCGCTTAAACGAGGAATTTCGCATGCTCTTTGCGGACCGTACGCAGAAACACCTCTTCAACGGGGGCGCTCTCACTCAGCAATCGTCTGGAGACTTATTCCTTTCAATTGCAAATGAGATCGATAAAGCGATCGTCGCTGAATCAGCCCGGTGGGGAGATACTCAGGACAATACGCCCTACGGCATGACTCCCGGAAATGAATTCGGTATTTTTGACGATGCTTATCCTCCCACCGCGAATGACCCCGTCTATTTCACCCGAGAGCAGAACTGGCTCGTCGAGCTGAATCACGTCATCGATAATCATCTTCCTGTCATTCACGACGACACGAATGCAGATGGCATTATTAACGAACTACGGGCTGAGAACCTCTTCCCCTCTATAGATGCTCCTATCTTTGCTCAGCACGGTGGTATCGTCCCAGCAAACACAGATCTGATCGTCACCGCTGAAGAAGGGACGATTTATGCTACAACTGATGGATCAGATCCGCGACTTATCGGTGGCGGGATCAATCCAGATGCTACGATCCTAATCAGTAACGAGGTGACTGAAGAGCTAATCAGCTTCGGAGAAACTCAATGGCGCTACATCGCTGAAACAGCTCCTACTACCGTGACTCAAAGTACGAGTGATATTGTAGTTGGAAATTCCAACTACAACAGTAACGACTGGAAGCATCCTTCCTTTGATCACAGCAGCTGGACTCAAGGCCAGGCGATGCTCGGTTTTGGAACAATTACCGGTCGCACAATCACTCAGCAAATCCCACCGGCTACTCCACGTGCCCTGACCACTTATTTCCGCAAAGAATTCAACGTCACAAATGCGAGCACTTTCTCACGACTAGAACTCGACATCATTCGTGATGACGGTGCCATCGTCTACCTGAATGGACGCGAGATCGATCGCTCTAACATCTTGCCCGGAACAATTGGTAATGATGACACTGCCATCAACGCTGACCCTGAAGGCGAGGTCGTTCGCCTACAAACGTTCAATCTCAGCCCAGGTTTCCTCGTTGAAGGGATGAATGTGATTGCAGTAGAACTTCATCAAACGTCTTCAGGGAGCTCGGACCTAGGACTCGATCTACGCGTTTTAGGGCTCCGCTCAAATAATCTCGACGGATTTATCACCCTTACCGCCACCGGGCCTTTAAAAGCGCGCACCCTATCAAATGGCGAATGGTCTGCTCTTACCGAGGCAGAATTCATCGTCGGGAATACCGCCCTACCTTCGAGCCTAGTGATCTCAGAAATCTATTATAACCCGGATGGGCCTGATTCAGGAAATGAGTGGATCGAACTCATGAATATCTCTGACCAATCTGTTGATCTCACAAACGTCTCACTCATAGGAGTCAACTACAGCTTCTCCTCGGGCACAATCCTAGGAGCAGGAGAACGACTCGTCATTGTCGAAGATCAAACAATCTTTAATGACAATTACAATACGAGCGGGATCAACATCGCCCCGGGACAATTTACCGGATCTCTCAGCAACGATGGTGAAGAACTGGGACTCATCGATGCTAACGGGATGGATCTACTACGCTTCACTTATGAAGTCGTAGAACCGTGGCCTACTAGCCCTGATGGAGACGGCCCCTCTCTCACGCTAATCGCCCCACTTTCTCGACCAAATCTCAATGTTCCCGAAAGCTGGCGCGCGAGTTTCAACATCGGAGGCACTCCCGGAACACGAGAAGGTTCCCTCTTCACCGGAAACCCAACTGCTGATGCGGATGGCGACGGGCTCAGTGCTCTCGCGGAATACGCGCTAGGATCAATCAATGGTGATGCAGGGAGCAGCCCAGAATCGCTAGTCAACTTAGCAAGTGACAGCTTCGATGGTGGAACCACTCAGCAACTCACCATCAGCCATCGCCGAAATATTTCCGCCAATGATGTTCTCATCGTCGTCGAAATTTCTGATGATCTCTTAAGCTGGGATACTGTGGGAGTCACGCTCACCTCCGTGATCCCAAACAGTGATGGCACAGAGCAGGTGAACTATCGCCTCGACGAATCCTTCGACACACTAGATCGACAGTTCGTCAGACTCCGTCTCCAGACTGAATCACAGTAATCTGTGAAAGAATTGCCTCGAACAATAAACCCACCTGCGACAAGGCGGGCGACACGATCGCGTGAAGCTCGCTGGATCTCACTCCGGCAAAGAGTAAAATTTGGCTCTAACTCAAAGTAAGCATTTTAAGATAAGCGCTCCCGGGAGGAATCGAACCTCCATCTAAGGTTTAGGAAACCCTTGTTCTATCCGTTGAACTACAGGAGCTATCGCTTGCCAAAATTCTGAAATCCAGACTACTGACTAACAAGTATATACTCGGACTATTTTTACTCCAGAACGATCAAGCTCGAGGAGGATTCCTAATTCCGCAAGGTAGCTGCTCCCGACGCCTAACAGCTTCTTGAGTTCTCGGAGGTTTTCTGTAGTTTCTGAGTCTCTCTTCGGTGACAAAGCTTTCGATAGTTCGAGTTAGCAGCCGTAGAGCTATGACACTCTACAAAGAAATGAAAATAACTAAATACGGCCACACATTTCTTCTCATTTTTTCCATGGTTTCGATCGGCCTTGCGCAAGAAACTCCCAAGCTCTCATCGCATCCTAAAAAGCAGGTTCATCTATTCCTACTTGCAGGGCAGTCAAATATGGCGGGCAGAGGTAAAGTAGGAGCTATCGATAAAAAAATTCACCCAAGACTATTTGCTTTATCAAAGGAAGGAAGCTGGGTTCCTGCAATTGATCCAATTCATTATGACAAAAACTCTGCTGGCGTCGGTCTGGGAAAGTCATTCGCATTACACTTACTTGAACAGAATGATGATATTGTAATAGGATTGATTCCATCCGCATGCGGAGGATCACCGATCTCAACCTGGGTGCCAGGGGGCTACCATAAGCAAACAAGTAGTTATCCCTACGATGATGCAATCAAACGAATTCAACGAGCTAGAAAAGACGGAATCCTGAAAGGAATTCTTTGGCATCAAGGAGAAAGTGACAGCAACAAACAATCTAACTCTTCACGCTATGCCAAGAGATTGAAGAATCTCATTGAGCGGTTTCGCGATGATCTTGAGGTTAAAGATGTTCCATTTATTATCGGGCAATTAGGACAGTTCGAAAAAAAACCTTGGGGTGCTCTAGAGAAGCAGGTTGATGAAGCTCACGCTTCAATGCCGACATTGTTAGACAATGTCGGTTTTGTGCCATCGAAAGGTCTCACTGCAAAAGGAGATAATATTCACTTTAATTCTAAGTCCCTACGTTTATTCGGTCGCAGGTATGCAGAGACATACCTAAGGATCATAGAACAAGACGCTTCACGTTAGATTAAGAAAATATGCCAGTCAGGTATTGACTATCAAGAATTACAACCTAGCGGACCAGGGCCCCAGAACCCTGCACTGATTGGCATATCGCTGTCTCACGTCTTGTTATCCATTCGAATTTAATATTGGGCGTCTGCATCAGGTAAGATTCCTGCCATGCGCAGCAACTCATATCCTACATCAACGTAGACATCGTAACTTCTTATCTCCTCAACCTTATGTCCTGAATCCTTCAGAAGCTTCGGAAGATCTATATTATCTGGGACAACGTTTGAGCCTGGACTCCACGGAGCAATCATTCGATATCCATTCTTATCTCGAATCTCGAAAACCCAACGGGAACCATCAAGCCCTTCACAGAACCTTTCAGCATCATTTAGGGGTTTCCAAAATCCAGCGGAATTTAACTTTGCCAAGACTCCCTCTGAGCCTTTGACTTCGAAAATCAGGTCCTCATCGTGGACAATCTCAACAATTTTATAGTCGTCTCTCATCTTCAGGATTACAGATCGCATCTTCAAAGCATGGCGGTTTCAGAATTCTAGCGAATAATTGTTAGAGATACAGAGGCGGGATTTTTTCTAGTCTGGTTTTGCAATAAACTGACTATGGAAAGAAAATAT
>CALGMJ010000140.1 GCA_937958875.1 uncultured Verrucomicrobiales bacterium
ATTGGACCCTCTATGGAAGACCGTAGCGCTTTCTCAGCCCCCACTCCGTAAAGAGGAAAAAAATGAGTAATCCAAGTAGCCACGGATGATTCCAAAGCGAAAACTCTTCCAGCTCTTCGGCCTGTCGATTCCCGAGTAAAAAAAGCTCCGATGAGGGAGGCTCCTCTTTCGTATACAGGCGACCACCTGAACGTTGAGCGATCTTTTCCAGCAATGGCAAATTCACGATCGTCTCTGACAGCTCAGCACTCCCCATGGTATCCACTACCTCAAATCCTGTCATCACAGTGGTATCCAGCAAACGCACTTCGTAACTACCCGCTTCAGGAAAAGGCCCAAAAGTCGCTTCATAAAACCCGTTTGATTGCTTTCGAAAGCGAAGCCTCCCGCCTGTTACTGGTTTTCCATTTTTGGAAATTTGAATACCCGCATCTTCATCTACCAAGGGATTAAAATTCTCATCCCATAAGCGAGCAAGCACCCGCACCCGGTCATCAGCAGTGTAGGTCAGCTGATCTGTGCCCAAACGCTTCGTCCGAGTTCCCGAGCGCAAATTGGGACCCGCTCCCCAGCGCACGAGCTGCCCCCAAAATTGATGATGATGTTGATCACCAACCCCTACTCGCAGTCGCCAAGTCCGGTCTGTTAGCAAAGCTGCCACTTTCCCATGCCCAAACTGGTGAACCACAAGGAGCGCATTTTCTGCCTCGATCTGTTTTTGCTCCATGACGGCCTTAAGCGCCTCATCCAGAGCCCCACTTCCATCAATTCGCCTCTCAGAGCGAGAATTTCCCGCGTAGAGTAAGACCTCAGCACCAGGCTTCACTCCTGTGATCGGGTGACGCCAACGAATCTTGGGAAAACTCCCCCAGACTTGTTCATTCTGAAACTGCCCTTCAGCCTGCACCAAAATGGGATGACGTTTCCCAGTCACAGTTGGGCTGTATCGGAATTCCTCATCCCCGCCGAAATAGGTCCTCTCACTTTCATGATACGTCACCGGAAATAATGACTTAGCAGATCCACTCTGATGTCGATGAGGCATGGACTGAGGTCCAGCGATCAGAACAAGCAAGGCACCTCGCTCCTCCACGCAGCGTTTCAAAATACCCCACTCCGCCTCTCCGATATCCGATGCACTGAGATCACCGAGAATGATGACGTCAAATTTTCTCCACTCAGCTTCACTGACGGGAAGATCTGTCGCAGTCGAATCTCCAAAGGCACGTTCCGCAGAAGCAGGCACAGAAACCTTCTTCTGCCCCATGATCCGGTCCGGACTCAGTAAGACGGACTGCAGCTTGATCGATTGATCACGACCATGAAAAAGATTTCTCAAATAGCGAAACTCCCAGCGGGGCAAGTAATCGACTAACAGCACATTTGTCCGAGCATCACTGATGACTGTCTGAAATTTCCAATCATTATTCTCTAAAAACCTCTCCCCCTCGAGAGAGACAATCTCTAGCCGATATTCTCCCACTCCTCCTTCTTCAGGAAGATGCTGAAACTCGATTTCCTCACGATATTGTTCCTGAGGCACAGATACAGCTCTCTCTTCGAGAACCGTTTCTCCCTCGAGGAAACGCACCCTCACTTCTTTCCCCCGAAAGCCATCCGCCTTTAACACAGCCTTCACTCTCAAACGGTCGCTCAAATACACTGAATCCGGTGCCTGAACATCAATCCACGCAAGATCACGCGGAACATCTGCGCTTCCACTCGGGAAGACCACGACTGGCGCTCCAATCGCGCCAAAACGCCTTACCACATCCTCCACACTTCCTGGGCGATTATGTTGTCCATCGCTCAATAAAATGATCCCGGCCAGCTGATTAGGCGGCACCGTCTCCAGAATTGAGTCGAACGCTCCAGCCAAATCCGTTGATTGATCCCACGCCCCACCTGACTGAGCATTTCCACCCTTTAGACTTCGTGCAAAATACATCTCCCTCACACGCACCTTGCCCTCTAACTCTTCGAGTAGCCCACAGTCAGCCAGCTCCTTCATCGCAAGCTCCTGCCTCGTCTCAGATCTTCCCTCATCCACTAACTTCATTGAGCGAGAATCATCGATGAGAACGACGACCTCTTGAGGGAGCTTTTCTTCGGAAACACGAGTCCATACAGGATCCAGTAAAATCCATGCAAGTAGCAGAAGTGAACCGATGCGTATTCCTCGTAGAATGCGGAAACGTCTCGCCGAAAGCACCTCTCGCTCCTCACTCGCAGCCCAGCGCATCCCCTCTAAACTCAGAGTCATCACCAGCGCAAAAACAGGCCCCAGAAGTGAACTCCGATATTCAACGTACTTCCCAAGAAAACTCCACAGAGCCCAAGTTCCTAAAAAAAATAAACTAAGCCGAAAGATGTGCCTCATCGCATTCCCTCCGTCCTCTCACTCCACACCTGAGCTACTCCCTGAGAGTCCCCAAAACGAATTTCATGATGTTGCCCCATACCTCGAGACTTGGAAATCCAGCGTGCCAGCAACACCTCTCCGAAGAATAACAATAAAGCCGCAACCGTAAAATAAACTGTTAGATCACGTGATAAGACTCGCCCTTCCATCACCGCCAGAAGTTCCTCACTCCCGGAAACTTCCACGAATTCCGTAGCACGCCGCATTAGTATCCGATCATCTTCCTGCACAGGCTCATACCGACTTTCATCTAACTCAGGTAAAATCGCTAACGGTAGCTGAGTCAGGTTCAGCTCTTTCTGCAGTTCCTCCGGAACTTCTAGTTCATAAAGTCCAGGTATCGCGGCGCCAGCCACTTCCAGACCTCTTCCTCGTGAGCGCTGAAAGGCCCTCACCCGGCGACTCTCTCCTAACGGATCCGTCGCTTGTGATTCACCAAGCACGAGCTCTTTCACCTCATCACTCAATGGACTCATCGCCGAGCTAGGAATCACTTCCTGCTCCCCATCCGGCCGCGTCCACATTAACTTCATCCGCGCCTCCCCCCATAGCTCCTCATAGGAAATTTCAATCGGGTATAATACCCCTCGCTTTAGAAACTGCGAAGCTTTCCCCCTTTGTCCATAACGCACGCTAAGAATTTCTTTTTTATTAATGGAAAGCTGCAACCTGTCGTCAGCCTGTGCCTCTATTTCATACTTCCCTGTCAGGGGTGGAATTAGATGGCCAGTCCACTTCACTTGAAAATCATTCACCAATCGATCACCCACCACCCCATCACCACCCCACTCGAAGAGGAGAACTGGATCGATACGATCTAAAACCAATTCATTTTTCTCATAGTAACGCCCTCGAAGCCCGCCACCACCAGGAAGATAAACCGTAGGACTCCAGCTTGCCTTAAGATTAAAAGAAAGCTCACGCCCACCTGCGAGCCAGGCGATCGATTCGTGAACAAGCGGAACAAACCCTGCTCGTGCAGGAAGATTTCCGAAACGCCCATCCCACCCACAGGAGGAAACCATCACTCTGCCATTTCCATAATTCTGCGTTGCTAAGAACACCGCTCCATTACCGAACCTCGCCGCCACCGTCCCACCTTCACGCAAACTACTCACGATGGAATAAGCACGTAGCGTAGCCTGCTCAAGACCAAGCCCCTGCTCATCTTTTAACAAGCTTAGCGCTGGATGATCAAAGGTCCTCGATGCTGGAGAAACTCCAGATTCAGGAAATGCCGTGGGGCCAAATTCTACTGGTAGGAGCCCGCCATCATCCTGCAGCCATTCTTGGTAAAAATTCACATCCATACGCGCACCCGCAAGGACTAGAAGACCACCTCCATTTGCCACAAAGTTTCCAAGTTTCCGCGCTGCCCGCACAGGCAGCCGCGGGACATCTGCTAACACCACCACCGCCTGTTGATCCAGCCGATACCCCGGCAGGGCCGCTGCCGATATTACCTTAGGTTTCAGAAGAGCCTGCTTTTGCGCACGCGGAGCTAAAGCCAACGAAAGGTAAGTCGAGGCCCGGTCAAGAACATCAGCGCTAGAATTTCCATCCACAATTAACACCGGTAATTTGCGATGAACATTAACTACCCGTGTCGCCTCATTATCATCGCTAAAATCGTCCTGACCTATCAGCTCCGCCTGAAGAACTTGAGGGCCCGCTTCTTGAAAATGAACAGAAAACTCAAGTTCTACAGACTCTCCCGGAGAAAGCTGACCCACATTTTTCCGCTGCTTCTTCTGACCTGAAGTAGACAATACAATTTCCTCGGGAGTGATGAATTCCGTGCCCGTATTTTCAAGACGGATACGAACGATTACCGGACGATCAAGGCCGACAATTTCGCGAGAGAGCGAAAGATCAGCTAAGGCAACATTGCGCAGATTCGCAGGCCGACTCGCTCTTTGTAAAATCAAGCGTGGCTGAATCTCTAAACCCTCCCAAAGCTGAGCCAATTCATCCCACGCAGCCGCCTGATCAAACTCCCATCCTAGCCGCTGTTCATCACTAAAAACTACGATCTCCTTCGTACTCCCCATCCCCTCAGTTAAACTTAGAGTTGCCATCCTGAGTGCTTCATGAGCTCGAAAAGGTCCACCTCTGGGTTCTAAATCATTCAGGAGTGCTAGGACATCCGCTCGCTGAGAGAGTGGTGCTTTCGTGAGACGCTCAGGAGAAGGTCCACCGAGGATCACAGAAAAAGCCGTTCCTCGGGGCGATTCTTTCACCAGCTCTCGCGCCTCCGTAAGCGCTTTTGAAAAAAGGCTCTCACCTCCTTCATTCAGCTTCATCGATGAGGAAGCATCTATAATGAGAGCGATATCACGCGTCCCACTAGTCCGCCACTGAGGGAGCACTGAATCCCCCTGAGACCAGAAAAAAAACACAGCCAAAATCGCGGCTAAAGCTCCTAAGCCACGTATAATCCACCGCGATCTCTTGGCCAAAATCACAAAACTAATGGCAAAGGCCAAAATCGCGATCAAAGACAGAACGAATATCATCCCCCACGGAGCTTGCGAGGCCTGAGAAATCGCAGGTCTCGCAAAGACCAGAGCAATCACGACGAGGAGAAGACATCGCACCGTCATGAGGAGGATATTTTCCCATTCTATCGAACGCCGCCGCGCCGCCACCGTCTCTGAGAGAAATCGCATTGCGCTCCAGAGATATTTTCGTGCCGCTCTTCGATTAATCAGATGAAGAATGATGGGCCCCATTACCGCGGCGAGACCTAAAAGAAACCATGGATTAGCGAAAATCATCTCTTACCTCCTAACTCGCCTTCCAAGGTATTGAATAAGAGTATCGATGACTGGAACCTTTGTTGTCACCGGAATATAATCCGCGCGTATATTTCCACACGCTGCTTCAAGCTGAGAAATAAAACTCTCTAACCGCTCTAGGTAAGCGGAGCGCACGGCCTGAGGATCGATCCGTAAACTCTCCGCAGTCCCTTCCAGGTCGTGAAACCGCTGAAAGGCCTGGAAAGGAAAGTTGAGTTCCTCCTCAGCTAGAAGATGAAAAAGAACGAGTTCATGCTGACGCGAGTGAAAATGATGGAGAGATTTGATAACCTCGTCTGGCTCATCCAGAAAATCACTAACAATCATCACGACCCCTCTTCCAGGGACCCGTTCCGCCACCTGATGAAGGACACTGCTCATCGCGGTATCTTCAGTCGCCTCCTGCTTTTCCAAAACCTCGCAGATACGCCGTACTTGGCTCGGACGATTTTCAGCACGGAGATATGATTGAATTTCAAAATCAAAAGTAACCAGTCCTGCCGAGTCTCCCTGCTTAATGAAAAGGTAAGCCAAAGAGGCCGTCAGCTGGCGCGCATAATCGAATTTCGAGAGCGAAGCTACCTTACCCTGAAAGGCCATCGAGGCAGAGCGATCTAGCACGATGGTTACCCGAAGATTCGTCTCTTCGACAAATTGCTTCACGACATTCCGATCACTCTTCCCCATCACTCTCCAATCGAGATTCCGGGGATCATCCCCAGGGGTATATTCTCGATGTTCGGCAAATTCGATTGAGAGACCTTTCTCCGGACTAAAGTGGCGCCCTGTGATAGCACCCTGCTTTCGCCGCCGTGCTAACCAATCCAGCCGAGCCAGCGAATTCATCACCTCTGGAGGGAGAAACCGCATACTTTGAGGCACTGACAGATCTCGTTTCAAATACTGATCTCTTCACGAGGCTTGAGTTCCTTCAGTAAATTCTGAATCACCTCGTCACTGGTGATCCCTGCAGCTTCCGCATTAAAGGTGGTTAAGACTCGATGCCTCAGAACCGGAAGAGCTACCGCAGTCACATCTCCGGTAGTGGCATGAATACGCCCTCTCAGAACGGCATGAGCCTTTGCCGCAGAAATGAGTGCAATCCCTGCGCGAGGCCCTGCCCCCCAACTCACCATTTCCCGAATGAACGATGGTGCTTGCTCATGGTCAGGCCTAGTGCGACGAGTCAACTGCGCCGCGTAGTCGATCACGTGATCCGCTACCGGAACACGTTTTACCAGCTCCTGCAGAGCAGCAATATCAGCCCCATTCATCATCGGAGAAATTGCGGCTGTCCTCGGGCTCGTCACTCGCCGGATGATTTCACGTTCCTCTTCCTCCGAGGGATACTGGACATTGATACTAAAGAGAAAGCGGTCTAGCTGTGCTTCAGGGAGCGGATAGGTCCCCTCTTGCTCGATAGGATTCTGAGTCGCCAACACGAAAAAAGGAGCCGGCAGCGGAAAGGTATTCTCCCCCACCGTGACATGTCGTTCCTGCATCGCCTCTAACAACGCAGCCTGAGTCTTCGGTGGCGTTCGATTAATCTCATCAGCCAAGAGCAGATTTGAAAAAATAGGACCATGCACAAAACGGAACCCACGATGACCCGTCTCAGGATCGACCTCCAGCACATCTGTCCCTGTAATATCTGCGGGCATCAGATCTGGAGTGAATTGAACTCGGCGGTAGGCGAGATCAAGAGCCTCTGAGATTGATGAAACTAAAAGCGTTTTCGCTAAGCCCGGCACCCCAACCAGTAGAGCATGCCCCTCGCAAAACATGGCCATTAAGACCTGCTCCACGACGTCCTCCTGCCCCACGATCACCTTAGCCAGCTCCGCCTTCATCTCCCGGTAACTCTGGTGCAACCGTGCCACTGCTTCCCTGTCATCGCTCATATGTGCTTCTTTCTACGACGATACCCAGTCCGGGAATTCAGAAAAGCATCGATTTACTCGACCTATATTGTCACACATCTTCTGCTTGACCTGAGAGACGCCTCCTCGAAATTCCCTCTGAGGCTATCACAGCCTCAATACTCAGAGGACTATGGATTCACTCACTCAAGCCGTACTAGGCGCTGCCATTGGCGAAGTTACTTTAGGAAAAAAACTAGGCTGGAAGGCTGTGCTATGGGGAGCCTTCTTTGGAACCCTCCCAGATCTCGACGTCCTCGTATCTCCATTTCTGGATGAGGCAGCACGACTTCGATGGCACCGCGGGATTTCCCACTCCATTCTCGTGATGATCCTAGCCCCTCTCCTCCTTGCAAAGCCTCTCGCATTCCTCCATCGAGAACGTGAAGTTACCTTTAAAAATGCGGCATGGATGATTTTCTGGGTCTGGAGCACTCATGTCATAATCGATGTCTTCACGACTTACGGCACCCAAATTTATGAGCCTTTTTCAGATGCCCGAGCCTCGACGAACACCTTTTTCATCATCGACCCACTCTTCACTCTGCCCCTGCTGATCGGAATAATCGCAGTCTTATTTTTCCCCAAGGAATCCGGGAGACGGAGAAAGACAATCTATTCTGCCGTGGGGATCTCCACCCTCTATGTCCTCTTCAGCTTCATGATGAAATTCTGGGCTCTTGGGCAGGTCAAAGTGCAAGCAGCCCAAGATATTCCCGGAGGCAAAGTCATCGCCGTGAGCGCTACCCCCATGAATACCATTCTCTGGCGAGGTTTGATCGAAAGTGAGCAAGGCTACTTTGTCACATACTGGTCTCCCTTTGATGAAGGTCCGGCACACTACGACTTCACCGCAAAAAATCCGGGCTTAATCACTCCCTTCAACGGAGAGGAACTCATGGAGTCGCTTAAATGGTTCTCCCGAGGGGCTTGGGCCGCCAAAAAATCGCCAGATGGCACCATTTCCTTCATTGATATGCGCTTTGGAGAGATTCGTGATCAAAAATCTGGTACCCTCAGACATATCTTTCAGTGGGGTCTTAATAAAAAGACAGACGGAACTTTTCAAGCCGTCATGAATCGCCCTAAAGAACTCAATATCAAGCCAGCCCTCTCCTTAATCTGGAAACGGATGTGGGGTCAGCGCCGTGAATGGGAAGACTTTTAGGAGCCGTTTAACAACAGCGGCTAACACAGCTGACGCTATGCCTTATGATTTGTATTTTGACGAAATTGTCACAATAGCCTTAATTGTTGAATGCAGTTGCGTCTCACCTACGCGTTCCTGATGGCTTTTACTCTCGGTGCTTTCGCTGAAGTGCGGATCAATGAGTTAATGTCTTCAAACACCCGTGCCTATCCAGACATCACCGATTTCGAAGATTATCCGGATTGGATCGAGCTCTATAATGATTCAAGTAATGAAATCTCGCTGGCCAATTATTGCCTCAGCGATGACCCCGGACAGCCTGCTAAATGGTGCTTTGATGGAAATGCGACCATTCCTGCTGAAGGATATCTCGTCGTCGTTGCTGATGGGAATGACAGTCCATTAGGCTCGACGTTTAGGCGAACCTCATTTGGTAGGCCATCTTTCACCACCGAAAAGCATCACACAAATTTCCGTCTCAGCTCAGCTGGTGAATCCATCGTATTATCCACAGTCGACCGCATTACCACCCCTCTCATTGAAAACGGCTCAAACTGGAAATACCTAGATGATGGCTCCGATCAAGGTTTCTGGTTCATTTGGGCAGATCCAGACTTTGACGACAGTAGCTGGCAGACAGGTGATGCACCTTTCGGCTATAATGAATTTGTCAATACCACTCTTTCTTTCGGTCCCAGCGATAATCGCCATATCACGACATACTTTCGTCATGATTTTACTGCCACTGACGTTTCATCCTTTGAAACCCTAAATCTGACTTTCAGGGCTGATGATGGTGCGATCGTATATCTTAATGGAGATGAAATCGCTCAATTTAATCTCTCATCTTTTTTTCCAGATTTTCGCACTACTGCGGATTCACCCCTGACCCCAGACCTTGAAGGAATTGAGAGAAAATTCACCATTGATCCGAGCCTCCTCCGTGAGGGATCTAATGTCCTCGCAGTAGAGGTCCATCAGATTAGTAACATCTCAGTGGACATGTTCCTCGAACTCTCACTTGAGGCTAGTCGCATTGGAGCCAGCAGCACTGAAATCGATGCTATCACATACACTCAGCAAGTCTCAGATGTTTCGTACGGCAGGGATGAAGCTGATCCTTCCAGTTGGGTCCAGTTTGCCGAATCAACTCCGGGAGCTCAAAATGGAGGCCCTCTCGTAACGAACCTCCGCGAGCAAAGTGGAGACGTGGAGATTTCTCCTCAAGGCGGCGTCATCACGGGGCCTGTTACAGTCACTCTGAGCTGCGATGAAGGAACCATCTTTTACACCCTTGATGGAAGTAATCCCTCCACTGAGTCCATCGAATATGATGCTCCCTTTCAAGTTAGTACCACCACCATTGTTCGAGCTCGTTGCTACGCTACGGGTCAAGTCCCGGGGCAGATTGCCACTAGGTCATACCTCAGTGATGAAGCATTTGATGGCCTCCCCATTCTCTCTGTCGTAGCTGACCCTGAGACCCTCTTTGGCGACCGTATCGGAATCTATTTTAACCAACATGAAGCAACGGTCGGCATCGGACCCAGTGTCTACAAAGGAAAAGATGCCCCTGGACACCTAGAATTTTTCCCACCTGATGGCGGCGAAGGATTCGGTGTCAATGGCGGCTTCCGTATCGGAGGCGAAAACAACTGGGCGAGCCACGCTCAAAGAGCCCTCAACTTTGCCACCCGAGGAAGATACGGTGACGATAGTATCGACTACGACCTTTTCCCTGGCTCTGGCATTCCCAGCTTCAGCGCATTAACCATACGTGAAGGTGGAGATGACTGGGGACAGGCCCACCTCACTGATGCCATCTTTGACACCATCGTGCGAGGACGTATGGAAGTAGAAACGAACCGCTATCGTCCCTCTGTCCTTTTCATTAATGGTTTTTACTGGGGTCTCTACAATATTCGAGATCGCTGGGATGATAACTGGTTCTTCCAGCACTACGGCACGAATGATGGCGAATACGACCGGATTGACTTAGGAAATGGAGGAGCTGCTGAAAATGGGGATACTGATGACTGGCGTCGCCTTCTCGACCTCCTGCGTGAAAACGATATCACTGAGCCTGAAATCTGGACCCAAGTTCAACGAGAAGTTGATCTAAAAAGTGCGGCCGACTTTGTCCTCGCCGAGAGCTACGGTAGAAATAGTAGCTGGGCGGGCAATCGGGAAGTCTGGAAAGACTCTCAACCCGGCGGTAAGTGG
>CALGMJ010000141.1 GCA_937958875.1 uncultured Verrucomicrobiales bacterium
CTTGGCTTCCCGTCTCTTTTAAAAGTTGGCTTAACCAAATCCCACGCCCCACCGCTTCAAGATCAAAAATCGAATCTTCCGTGGAAAAGATCCGCTTTTTAAAACTATTCGATGAACCGGTGGGGAAACGATATGCGATAAAATCTAGCGCTGAATTTTCTCCTCCGAAATTTTTTGTAACTGCAGTGATGACCCAGCCATGATCCGTAATGGCAGCTTGAGGCTTTCCAGCGCTGCCTCCATCAAAATTCGACACCGTATCCCACATAATACCAGGACGCCTGGCATAAGAAAGAGCATCGAAATCAAAGCCGACTCCGCTTGTTTCAGTCTGCCCCGGACCTCCGTTCGACATCCCGCTCACTCTGACAAAGCGTGCCACGGGGCCGTGATCAGAAATATCAAAATTCGAAGCAAAATCTCCCCCTCGGAGATCTCCAAAAACTTCTGGAAAGGAGCCTGAAGTCGTCCGTCGCGTCGCCGTAATATCAGTCCAAATCACCCCATCATTACTGACCTCAACCTGAATCGCCTCACTCTCCTCAAGACCATTATTAGCTTCATAGATGACTAAATCTGCCCCAGGCACATTTGCCACCCCTAAGCCCTCTACAAGGAGGAAGTCCGGGTCCCCATTTCCGATATTCGGGTTATCTTCACTACCACTTCGGATGAGATCGAACGTCACCATTCCATTCCCTAGCCCACCCCAACTCGTCCCACCGCCACCACTCGATGGCGAATCTGGAGCCCCGATGTAGGCGCTGACAGGAGCAGTTGTCGTATTCTCGACCACCTGAGTTGCGCTCACGAACTGGAAACGAGCTTTCGACTCTATGGCTAGAGTCATGGTCATCATCGCCACCATCAATACTGTCTTTTTCATACCCTCTTCCTGTTCGGATGTGGGCAGAAAGCGTTACAGATAAAATTACGAAAAAGAGGACAGGAGATGGGCTAACTCCTCATCCACCTCTACGCGTGAGTTCACCGTCTGAGAAACCTCCTCCTTCATCGCAGCCCGAAAATGCCGCCGCAAGCGATGCACTAACACTCTCACTGAAGCTGGAGCCACCCCAAGACTCTTCGCTGCCGCTGCGGAGTCAAACTCTCCGCTCATCGCCACCGCAGGCTTCAAAAGCTCGTATTCCTTCAGCTTTCCTGCGGCATCATAGTGCTCACGAATCTGCTGATGTGTCCGGGAGAGAATTTCCAATGTCCAGCGCTGATCGAAAAGTCGATCTGGCGTCATCTCATCTCCTGGCGGGCTTACGTATTGATACTGGCTTTCTTCTGCATCGAGCTCAGAACTCGCTAGTGGTAATGCCTGCTGTCCTCCCCCTCTTTTGAGAGCGTTTTTTTCTCGTAAATCATCCGCTAGATGCCGCTTTAATGCTCCTAAAAGATAAGACCGTAGCTTTCCCGTGACACGCTCGCGCTCCGCGAAAGAACCACTTTTTAACAGCCTATAAAAATATGACTGTGTCAGATCTTCGGCATCTTCCCGCTGATAACCTGAGCGGCGTAGGAAGCCGTAGACAGGCTTCCAATAAATTCGGCATAACTCTTCCAGAGCGGAGCTAGAGTCCTGCGACGCAGAAACCACCAGACTCCAGCGAGTCTGCGGAAATGCACCAGGCCCTAATGTCTCGTCACTCAAAGTAGCGCAATCTTAGACACCTGCGCCGTGAGTTTCCATCTTAACCTTTCTCCACTTTCACCCGAAAAAATTCGTAAGTGCACCGACCATGATCTCCGTAAAATTATTCGCTCGTAGTCCGACCTCTGATTTAAACGAGCTATTCTGAAACCCAAGAGAAAGGCCCACACTTACAGCCACTCCTCCTTACATTCGCAATATTACCGAGAAATCTTACGAAATCTCACCCCATCATTTGAGGTCCCTGCGATCAAATAAAGATCACCTCCTTCCGCATTTACCATCGAAATGCGGAAGGTCTTCTGATCCATCACCCAAGGCTCGATCTTTTCTTTCCCCGTGGCGACTTCCCAGACTCTCACCCTGAGATCAGCCCCAGTAGCAGCGAGATATTTCCCATCTGGGGAAAAAGCACTATTCCACACCGCTCCCTCACACCAAAATTCACGCACTAACTCACCCGTCTCAAGATCCCAAAGCCGAAGACCACCATCACCATCCGCCGAAGCAAAATACTCACCCCCTGGTGACAGTGAAACTCCCTCACAGCGATCACTCGGCTGCCAACGCCGTATCTCATTCCCATCCCAATCCAGCTGCCGAATCACGCCATTCAACTCGGCGCTTAAAAGAAATCTCCCATCAAGACTCGAAATCAAGCCCGACGTCGGCCTTCCCGAACCTTCGATGTAATGAGTCCGAATGCCATTCCGGAGATCCACAATACGAATCGCCCCGCCACCACCTCCCAACGCTCCGTAGACTCGGTCAGGCCGTATCGTAAAACCCCAGGCCGCCCGCTCCACATCACACTCCCAGCGCTGCTTCCCATCTCCATCCCACGCTCGAAGAATCGCCTCCTGCCCCACCTGAGTAAAGGTAGTAGCCCCCTCCTCTCCTGGGAGAGTAATTTCACGTACGATACCTACTGTATTATCATGAATCGGTGAAATATCGACAAACCCACTCAGGGGTTTGCCCGTCTCACTTTCAAACCAACGCATCTTTCCATGATAGTAGCCAATGAGAAACTGAGTTCCATCATCACTAAATGACGCTGAACGAATCGCAGCAGGCCGAGGTGGGACTTCTGCGATTTTTTCTGCCGTCGCCGGATTTAAAAGCAAGGTCGGCCCCCCATCTCTGAAAACGACTAAGGCTCGTCTCCCGTCCTCTCGAATAATAGGAGTCATCACCCCTCCCTGCGCAGGATGAAAAATCACCTGATCCGTAGCCTCTTCAGGCCAAAATTTCCATGCCCCCAATAACGCCGCCACGACAAACAGAACTGCATACGCTTTTCCCTGCCAGCGAACCTTTGCCTGCACCTGCCCTCCATCGAGATAGCGCCGTAGCTCCTTCGCAAAATCATCCACCGTCTGGTAACGCTCGCTCGACTGAGAAGCGCTCGCCTTTCCCGCCACTCTTAAAAGAGCCTTCGGAGCTCGCTCCCCGAGAAGCCCCTGAAAAATTGCGCCTAGTGAAAAGACATCACTCCGTTCATCGACATCGAGCCCACCAGGTTCAGCCTGCTCCGGCGCCATGTAGTCAGGCGTTCCCACATACCCACCCGCTCCCGTGTAGACCGTCATTCCAGGCGTAAGCTCAGGCCGTGTCGCCTTTGCGATTCCGAAATCAATCACCTTCGGAGAACCTCCTGCAGTGACCAAAATATTCGACGGCTTCAGATCCCGGTGAATCACCCCTCTCTCATGGGCATGGCTGACCGCGCTACAGACTTGAAGAAAGGTCGTTAAAATCGAACGTAAATCCTTCCCCTCCATTGCTTCCGTAATCGGAAACCCCTCGATGAACTCCATCGTAAAAAATGGGTACCCCTTCTCCGTTTCACCCGAGTCATAAATGCGGGCAATATTCGCATGATCAAGAAGAGCGAGTGCCTGCTGCTCGACCTCGAAACGCCGCAGTACCGCCCTCGTATCCAATCCCGCCTTCAGCACTTTAAGCGCAACCCGGCGCTTAAAAGTCCCCGTCTGCGTAGCGAGATAAACCACCCCAAAACCGCCTTCACCAACCTCCTCATGCACCGCTAGCCCTGGAATTTCTAAACAAATGCCACCCTCCACTTCACCCATAACTGCCTTTACCGTGCAGGGTGGGCAGAGATTTTCGGGAGCCACCTGACTCAGTTGGACCCCACAGTTAGGGCAGAAATCGGACTTCATCTCTCTCCATTCGAAAACCAGCGCCTCACGTTACCCCGCAATTTAAAGAAATCACCTCCGCCGCAGTCTTATCTGGAAAAACTGGCTCCCTCTCTCGGCTAAATCCACCTGCGAAATCACGCTCACCTCAGTCCCATCATTCACCGGTAGAGGAGATAAAGTATCGAGATTATCTTCATCAAAACCTCGAAGGTCAGGCGAACGGAAAAATTCATAATCAAAGGCATCGGTAGAATAACGATTCACCCCATATACTTGTCCACCGGTAGGGACCGTGGTGATAAACTTAGGGAATGTCATATCTCCATTCGAAATAAACTCGATCCGACCAACTGACAGAAGCCCCGCATCCTCTTGAATTCTAGAGAAACCATTTCCATCCACATCCAGAAAATCTTCTAACAGGATCGCCCTTGGACTTCCCTCTGCCAGCATCGTCATGATTGGACTTCCCTCTACGAGGCTCAGCCCTACCGCCTCTACTTCACTCGTAAAATCAGGATTTCCGGTAATGATCCACTCTCCTGTAGCTACCTCTAGTTGCCCTAGCACAGGATAATGAGTCCTCTCATCCACCTCGACGATAGCCGCCAGCAAGAGAGTTTCGGAATCCTTCCAGAGAAGAGACGGCTTAAAGGCATTTCTCAAACCATTTGGCAGCGAAAGCTCAATACTCGCCGGGTCCCCAGCCATCGTCTGATAGCCAATACCCAAACGATCGAAAATGACATCATATCCGACAAAGGCTAATTTCCCATCTGGGGAAATCGCCAAATCTGGATCAAGAGATTGAGCCCCCTCAACATCCCCCATACGCTGGTTCACGACCTGATTCAAAGGACCATCAGCCACAGGGGCAATCACCTCTCCATTCGCCGGATTCACACCCGTTGGCATCAAAAAGCCCAAAGTCTCAAATCCACCGTCATCAAGAGGGCGGGTATTGTTAAGCCCCACTAAGATCGTTCCATCCGGTAAGCTCGCGATCGCTGGCCCCGTGTGCTGGCTAGGCGGAGCCCCAGCCTCATCGATGACGGTCCCAAAAGAAAGGAACCTTAACGCACTCCTCTCTCGAGCCTGAAAAATTTGAGCCTCATTACCTCCATTGGTTATCAGCCCAATTGGAAAGCCATCTGGCCCTAACATCGTATCAATCTCGTACGAACCATCTTGCTCTAAAAGAGGCAAAATCATTGACTGACTTAAAAAAGGATCTGCCTCCATTTCTCCACCAACTAAGCGATATCCCTCCACCGTCAGGAGTGAAGTCCGTGAGAGAGTCACAACTGAAAGCCAGACGATCCCTTCTCCACTGAGCACATCATAAGCATCTACCTCCTGACCATATTCCACCCCACCGACCCTCTCATACGGCTCCATCTCATTTTGCCGAAAGATCTCCAATGAATTCCCAAGACGACATGCAATCATCCCATTTACACTAGCCGCTACGAAATCAAAACCTGAACTCACAGCTGCGGGTGACTGCCATAGCGGAACCGCAGGCCTACGATAATAAGCGATCGTATCGATATCGAACCCATTACCCGCGCCTAATGATTGTCTGGGAACCCGAGTCGAGAGCCCTCTCAGCCTGACATAACGGGCCCCACTCCCAAAAAGCGCAACATCATAGGTAGAAGAAAATTCTCCATCCACGGGAGAAGAAGGAAGCTCAGGAAGATTAGCCGCCCCCACACTCCTACTTGATGTAATATCGACCCAATTCACAAAATCTGCACTCACCTCCACCTGGACTAAATTACTCTCTTCAGCTCCTCCTGCCGCTTCGAAGAGGATTAAATCTGCCCCTGCGCGATCCATGATCCCCTCCCCCTCATGCACAATCATTTCGATATCGCTACTTGGGAAAATTGGCTCATCTGGAGTCCCCTCTGCCAGTAAATCATACACGATAAATCCATTCCCTAAACCTGCCCAGTTCACGCCCCCAGAAGGCTCACCAAATCCATCCGGAGCTCCCACCACCACCACCGGCCGTGCCGCAATCATCCCATCAAAGTATTGCACCTCGCTGGGATAACGAAACTCTCCCACGACCGCGCCCGTAGCAGCAGCCATAAAGGCGAACGAATGTTTAAGCATACGCTTACTCTAACAATATCACTTCGCACGTCAAAGGCTCCAGTTCAGTTAAAATGAATGATGAGATCGCGACAAGGTGACAACTCCGTCACATCCAGTCCCTTTTGCCTGCCTTGTCCGTCCGCTTTTCTTACCGGGCCTCAATTATGTCCCGTCCTTGTCTATGGTTACTCCCGGTCTTTGGTTCGCTCTACTTCCTACCTTTACGGGGAGACGAGGACTTAAATGATTCCGCCAACATCCTCGATCCTACCCAGGAAACACCCATCACAGATTTCCTAGGCCGAGCAGATCTTCTCGATCCCGGGAGCCCAGCTAGCAAGCTCATCGAAGAGCCCAACCTGCCGCTCCCGGTAACCCCAATCAGCCCCAAACTCCCCGAAAAGACCTCACCAGCAGAGTCTGACGACTCCCCAGAGCCAAACACCGTCTTACCTACCCCCGAGACAACTCCCTCAGAGATTCCCAGCGCAGGAACAGGTCCCGGCGAACTGCAGGGAGTCATCTTTGATCCCGATGGAAACGGCATCCCCGGTGTCATCATCACCCTCCCAGAGCTCGGCGGCCTACAACTGAGAACAGACGAAAAAGGAGAATTCAAAATCACCGGGCTCCCCACCGATGGAGTCAAAGCCGAGCTCCTAAAACCCGCCTACACCACCAAGCTAGAAGTCTTCCAGATCAAAGCCGAAGGCATCACCAAAGCCCGCGTCAGCATGGAGCTCAAACCCATCGAACTCGCTGATGGTGAATATCTCCTCGAAGACCGTGAAGTGATCCTGGATTATGAGGAAGAGGAGTTTGGGGGGATCTTACTTGGTGGAGCTACAGATTTGGTAACCGTTAGTAGTGGTATCGGAAAAGAGGAGTTCTCTAAGTTGGGAGTGAGTGACGCGGCCGGGGCGGTAGGGAAGATCGCAGGAGCAAATATCGTGGGTGGTAAATTCGCGGTCGTCCGAGGACTGGGGGACCGCTACTCGAATACCTTGTTTAACAACTCCCTGATATCTTCTGCTGATCCATCTCGAAAGGCCGTTCAGCTGGATCTCTTTCCATCAGAACTCCTTCAGTCAGTAGAGATTCAGAAAAACTATAGCCCTGAGTATACTGCTGAGTGGGCAGGTGGGCTGGTGAAAATTAAAACTCTAGGGATCCCCGAAGAGCGGCTCTTCAAAGTAAAGGTCGGCAGCGGAACAGATGATCAGCTCAGAAGTGCAGGAGATTTTTTTGCAATACCGGGAGCAGATTTCGGATTTCTCAGGGGAGCTAGTCGCGGAGAGCTTAGTAATGGATTTGGGGTTGCTTTCAGCTCGCGTCCACCCCTAGCCCGGGACACAGCCCTTAATCAGACTTTTGGTCTCAGACCTATCATGGAATCTCAGCAAGACGAAATCGATTTTGGGATTATCTACGGCGATGTGTTTCAACTCACCCCAGAAATGAAACTCGGCATCAATCTGTCATTCAATCGCGAGCGTCAGGATAGTGTCACTCTGGGTGAGATTGTAAATCGTGGGCATAGGCCCTTCGAGAATACCTTCGATGTTATCTCAAACAGAGACACCTATGAGCAAAATTTGAACTGGGGATTACTCGGAGGAGCTACCCTCGAGATTGGTGATCGGCACACTCTGGGAGTGACATACTTTCGTTTCAGCGATACCAATAATAGTGCTCAATTGCTTCGTGGAGCTGGACAGGAAATTCTTGATTCAAACGGAAATCCGGTGAGAGATGAGCAGTTTATTTCATCGAATCCTGATCGTGAGGGCAGTGGGAATTTCTTTTTCGGTGATGCTGGGCTTTCCACTCAAAGTGGTGATTTTTTACAGACTCTAGAACGTGATCTCGAAGTGACCCAGATTTCTGGGCGTCATGCCTTAGGGAAGGATCCCCTTCGCGGAGCGACCATCAATTGGTCCGCGGCGAGATCAACAGCCGAGGAATCCAGGCCTCAAAGTACTGGCCTGAGATTTACCTCGGTTGATTTTGGTGATCCCTCTCTCGTTGGGAGAACCTTCGAGCGGCCGGGTGGGTTCATCCCCGGAACATTCATCCCTCTCCCACCGACTATCGAAGACGAGACCGTCAATCTTGAACGAGGATCTCTAGACACTCTCGGGAGAACAGATGGTGATGGTAACGATATTCGTTTTGGAACTCGAGAATCATTGGCAAGTATCGATACTACGAATGCTGTCGACCTTAGCTTTACTCTCCCCTTTTACTTCGATGATGATAGCGAAGATCGTTTCGAGATCAGTGCAGGGACATCACTTGTTTCAAAGAAGAGACGAACTCGCGGTGAGCTATTCGAGCTTTTTGGTTCAACTTCGTTTAACGATGACATTCTCGTTTCTGATAACGGAAGCTTAACTGGAGTAGAAGTTCTTGAGGCGATTAATGGGACTCGAACGGCTGCTGGGCGAGCACTTTTCTCGAGCGATGGAAGCGCCCTATTTTATGAACGGGCGACTACGGATCCACTCACCAGGAGAAATATTGATGCCGCCACTGATCTGGATGCCTACTATCTTCTAGGCCGTCTCAAAAAAGGTTCATGGGATCTTGTAGGAGGATTTCGTGTCGAACAGGAAAGACGCTCCTTTGAAATTTTGGCACCTGGGATCCTTAACTTTGATAGCTCGGCGAATCCACTGGAGCCTATTAGAGGATCTGAGGAGAATACTCACATCGCCCCGGCCCTCACCGTGACGAAGACTTTCGGTAAAGAAAATTCTCATACCTTGGTAGGATCATGGAGCGAGACGATCGCCCGCCCCACTTTCTTCGAGTTTTCCCCTGTTTTTACCGAAGACCAGTCCACAGGTGATTTACGGCGCGGTAATCCACTCCTGACAGATTCTACCATCATGAATTTCGACCTTGGTTGGACCTGGAATTCCACCTCGAACAGTGACTACTTTCGGGTAAACCTTTTTCGTAAGGAAATTTCGGACACGATTGTAAATTCATTCCTGAATTTGGGGACCGATTCGGGACGCCCGATCCAGACCTTCATCAATGCAGGGGATGGTTTGCTCCAGGGTGTCGAGCTTGAAGGTTCGCTCGCTTTTAACGACCGTTGGTCAGTCCAAGGGAACTACTCCTTCATTGATTCGGAGTTGTTTGTTCCCTTTGGAACGGTCGGACAGGCAGAAGTAGGCTTTCAGGGACAACCGGATCACATCTTCAATTTGACGCTCTCTTACGACAATCCAGATCTCGGATTCAATGCCAGTTTAAACTACAACTATACTGACGAGTTTTTAGCGATTGTTCCTGAATCGCCCAACGCAAATTCGGTAAATACTCTGGGCCGTCATACATTGAATCTCGTTCTACAACAAAAACTTAATGTCCTGGGATCAAGTGGTAAGTTGTCCTTTAGGGTGGATAACCTACTTGATGAACCTATCACGGATATTAGAAGGCCAAGTGGTCGGATTCGTCAGCGGAGCTTCCCAGGACAGTCGTTTAGTTTGTCTTTTTCTGCAGAATATTAGAATCGTACAAAAAGAAGCGTCAGTTGTTGAAAGTATCATTCTGCTCATGTCGGGAGTTGGTTTCTCGTCGTCAAACATCGTGAGATTCTAGGTGACGAAAATGTAACTCCAGCGCACTCCCCAAAGGTATCAT
>CALGMJ010000142.1 GCA_937958875.1 uncultured Verrucomicrobiales bacterium
CGCGCACATTCCCACTTTTACGAGCAATGTTTTTGCTGCGTCGCCGGTAGTAGATCCGGCCGAGAGCATTCAGCTCTCGCACTAGGGCGAACCAGCGTGCTTCTTCTTCGATCCAACGGGACGAGTCCGTGGTGTCGCTCAAAATGTAGAAGTCAAAATGTTCAATTGCTCCCTTTGCTTTTAAGGATTCATAGATCGCGCGTAACCCTTCACAGACCCGCTCGGTAGGTTCATTATAAATCGGGATTACAATTGCCGTTGAGGCTTCAGGGAGTGGGGAGGTCGGGCCCGGATCTACGGCTGAAATTCGAGTCTGAGATCCTCGCCACCTTACAAAAAATCCCACGACCGCATGCATCGCGCCTACGCTGAGAATGAAAAAGAGAATGGTGAACAGGATGGCTAAGACCGTGCTTGCGCCAGTCCATCCTCGTCGGTTCAGGAGATCGAGAAAGAGTAGCGTCGTAACTACCGTTAGCAGAAAGGGGATCCCGAAGAAAAAGAGCTGCCGTCGGGTGGACTGAGAGGTGGTGAGAAGAGTCATCATGCAGTCAAGTTTAGCCATCGGAGATGGAGTGGAGGATGAAGAGGAAAATGACGAGCATCAGGAGGGCTGGGAGTAGACGCCAAGTGAGAGAGCTCTCTTGCAGCTGCGTGAGTTTCCGCACGGGGCCGAGATCGATCGGGCGTGGAGTCATCTGCGAGATTTGAAAGTCGGGCCCAGAGCGGAGCAGGCTTTCACGCATTTCTTTGACAAACTGATCTGGCCAGGGGCCTTCTGTCAGAAAGAGATTTTGATAGCGTTGTGGCATATCGACGATGAGAAGAGCGAGGCGGCTCCGGGTGCTGATCCGGCCTTGTTTTTGTGAAATTTCTTCACCGATGACTTCTTCACACCAGGTATTTACAAAGGCGACTGTTTCCTCAATGGCTGCCTCAGTGGGGCGAAGAAGCGGGTAGTTTTCCATACGGCGTTGAGCACGCTGTAGGATCTTAAAGTTGAGCCGAGCAATCAGGAGTTTGTTGCGGACTCTTAAGCTGCGAAGATAAGCTTCTACTTTCTCGTAAGCTTCATTCCATTCCTCAATGTCAGCTCCCGGCGGGAGATCGAGCCCGTTTAAGGGGATGGTATTTTCAATGGGTAATTCCATGTCTCTGAGATGGGTTGATTTGCATCATTCGTAAGGTGAAGGCGGAGTTGACTCATGGGAGGAGATTCTTGGTTGAGGGGAAGTTTTAGGGTGACGCGCCAGAAGTCTGCGTGAGGGGCTGGGACGATGCCGATGTGGGCGGCTTCAATTTTTGGTTCGCTTTCAAAGACCACTTTGGGAGCAGTATTCGCAAAATGCTTTTTCGCTAGGTCGGGACCGGCGAAATCGACGGTGATTAGTCGGTGTCCGGGTGCAAAGGCGTCTTCTCCCGAGCGGGTGGCGATCACTTTATTTTGAGAGAGCTTGAAATCGGTTTCGTGAGTCCAGTGCAGGCGGTATCGAAAGTTCAATTCATCGCCAGGTTTTGGGAGCTGTTTCGGACACCAAAAAAGAACGATGTTATCAAAAGTTTCCTTATCGGTGGGAAGTTCACTGAGGCGAATCTCGCCCTCTCCCCAATCGTGAAGAGGTTCGATAAACAGGCTTGGAGTGCGATGATACGGATTCGCTAAATCTTGGTAATGATCCGCATTTCGATCCCGCTGCAGGAGGCCAAAGCCTTTCGGATTGGTGCGTGGGAATTTAGAAATGGAGGCATCTTTCTGATGTATGAGAGGCCGCCAAGTCCATCGATCGGCATTTTCTTGAATCAGGAGCCCGTCAGAGTCGTGCACTTCCTGACGGAAATCATTAGGAGGGTGCGAGGTGTTTTCGCCAAACCAAAACATGCTGGTGAGAGGGGCAATTCCGAATGAGCTCTTGGGGCTCTGCTTCACGAAGAGGCGGCAGTCGATGTCAACCCGAGTCGTCTCTCCAGGTCGAATCTTAAAGGTATAAGCTCCAGTGATACTCCTACTTTCGAGTAACGAATACAGAGTAATCTCATCTGAGCTATCCTCAGGTTCCTCGATCCAGAATTGAGTAAAGCGAGGAAATTCTTCGGTGACTCCTGCTTCCGCACTATCGATTGCGAGACCTCTCGCCGATAAACCGTAGCTGTGGTTTTTACCAAGAAAACGAAAGTAGCTCGCTCCTTGAAAGACCGCAAGATCGTCCCAGATACCGACACGATTGAGTGGATGAATGAGCCGTAAGCCTGCGAAGCCTAGATTATTCGGCAATTCATCATCAAATTTAAGATCGCCGTATTCAAAATGATCTCTTGAGAAGGGGTGGCGTTTCGTTTCCCCATTCTTGATGAGATGAACCTGCACAGGATCTTGGAAAAGGTAACCAAGATGGAAAAACTCCGTTTTAAATCGCTTCTTTGACTCAGCCCAGAGAGCGTGTTCGCGTCGGAAACGGATATGACGATACTGATCATAGTTAAGAACGTCTCGCTGCAGCACCTTTGGTAAGGCGGCTGTAGATTCCTTCGCTAAATTTTCAGAAAGGCTTCTAGCGAGTGCAACAATATCCGGGTGGGCACTAGCTGGAGTATTAGTGACCAGAAGAAGGGTGAAAATCTCGATGTAGCGCAAAGTCGTGGGCTTTGGGTTTCATCAGGGGAGATATTTTCAATATATATCTGAGGTCTAGGTTTGCAACGTGGAAATGAGTTGAGTTGGCGATGACTAGATTTTTTGACATCCCAAAAACGGCTTTTACTGCAACGTATTGGCTTTCATGGTGTGAGGGTATTAATGCCTCCTATGATGCTATTTCAAAGAGTTTGGGGAGGTGCGATTGATCCTACTAATGATGTGGAACAGGTCCGTATCGCCAACTTGCACCATTTTCTTTTGAAACAAGGAAGCTCATTAAGAAGGCTGTTTCAGGTTCAAGGATTGGATTTCCAGAGAAGACATAGTAGTTTTCAATTTCATATCCCCATGTTGGAAACCAGTTCTGGGGGATCGGGGTGGTTTTCTTCAGGTGCAAGTAGGCTTGATCAATACTGCTGATCTCTCTGTCACTAGGAAAAATAGAAGCCCGAACAATGTTAGGAAGTTCATTGTCGATTCGCTCTAGTATGGTTTCGTCGCCCAGAAAAATATCAGGTCCTGTGATTTGCATTTTCACCAATTTTTTCGAACGATTTTCAGAGTTGAGCAATATTCTTTTTTTAAAGTGATTCTTGGATGGTGATTTTTGAGTATGTTTTTCTAGGTTCTCATCAAATTTATTGAATGAGAATGAACCTAAGAAGAAAATGAAAATCAGAGCAATGATTGCCTTGGTCATGCGCCATCTGGCTAGAGTGGATTCGACTTACTCTTTCTCGTTTGATGCTTTCTCCTCCGCAGCCTCTTTGGCGTCTTTCATTTCATTTTTTTCGTCTTTACGGCGGAGTTTTAATTCAAAGTATTCT
>CALGMJ010000143.1 GCA_937958875.1 uncultured Verrucomicrobiales bacterium
GGTTTTCTTCCGCTAATATCTCAGGTTTCGCCCTGTCTGTGGTCTGAATTTCTCCCTTGTGTAGGGACCCTGGTCCGACGTTCCCCCTTTTTACCTTTTCTTTTTGCGCCTTCGTCCTCCGGTCCTGATGTTTCGTTGGGATCTGGATCGAAGGGCTCGGGTTTTCCCAGCACAGATTCATCGAAGTCGAGGTGGACTTGAGCGAAGCGTTGGTGCGATTGATCACGCGAGGCCTCCCTTCTGAGCCCGGCAGCAAATCTGGGTGATCAGATCAGCGGCGAGATGAAGATCATCCCAACTGGCTACAATGATTTTTAGGCCATCGCAGTATTCGATGATGAGTCAGGATTGGATCACCTCAGGGACGTCGACTTCAGCGAAGTAAACTTCACCGCAACTGTCCGATGCGGTTTGAGTAATCGCCAGTAAATTTAATTACTCTTCCAAATTTAAGGACAATAATTCTTGATTTACATCGGCATACGAGGTATTGATTTCATATACCTCGTTATCCGATGTATAAATCAAACATCAAGACCATGTCCTTTGACCGAGACCTCACCCGCAGTATGGCCGAGCCCATTATCCTCAAACTTGTGGCCGAACGAGCCATGTATGGCTATGAAATCATTAAGATCGTCAATGAACGCACCCATCAAGCGTTCCAATGGAAAGAGGGCACACTCTATCCCTGCCTCCATCGCTTAGAAAATCAAGGCATGATTAAAAGCGAATGGATTGTAGGTGAAACTGGCAAACGCCGGAAATATTACGCCATTACTCGTGCAGGGAAAAAGCAACTCACCGAAAAATTGGAAGAATGGCAGTCCTTCTCCACCGCAATCGAACAAATTTTGGCCTTTATAAATCCCACCCCACAATCATGAAAACCTCAGAAAAATCTCCCATCGACTCCTTTATTAAGCAGGCTACTCTCGGTCTGGAGAATGATCGTGAGCTGAAGCTTGAGGTGGAAACCGAACTCCGTGGGCACATTGAAACAGCCATCTCGGAACGCCTTTCAGAAGGCATGTCTGAAGAGGAAGCTCAAGATGAAGCTCTCCGCTCGCTGGGAGAAGCGGTTGAGCTTACAACCGAATTTCTGAACGCTAATCAAAAACGCCTCAAAATCCGTTCATGGTTGAGCCTTCTACTGCGACGCCTCATTATCCCGGTGAGCATAATCATTGCTCTTCTGATTATGCGTAGTGAAGTTCTTCGTTTCTATCAGACGGGCTTCGGAATCTATCATGGGATCCAACCTTCCAAGTTCGCTAAATTTCTTGGGATGAAAGATATGCAATCCGAGTGGTTCAAACGCGTTTCCAAAGGTCTCTCCGAGGAAGACCAACAAGATCTCTCGGCTCTCATCTTTCTATATCATGGCGTGGAAACTGATAGAGTGGAAACAAAACGTAAAATTTGGGAAAAAGATCAAAAAAATTCTGCTCTTTATCATGACTACGCACTTGCCCATTTGGCCATTCACGAAACCCTGCCTCCTCAATTTTCAGTGGAAGTCAGAAAAATTGATCCGAAAAATTCATACCTCCACCTTCTACATGCTGCAAAAATCCTCGGCGATAATGTGAAATTTACTCGTTTAAGAAAAAAGAAAACATCTTACCAAATCAAAGATCGAAATATTCAAGAACAGGGTATGACCCTTCTAGCAAAGGCCGTAAGATTACCTCAAAGTCGTAGCTACCGAATACCTCTTCTTGAGGAGAGGGTCAAAAAACTCCCCCCTTCAAAAGATCTCTTAAGTAGCTATGATCGCATGCGCTGTGTAGGAAGTGTACGCACTCCAGAAATCCTTCTCTTTCGTAATCTTTCCCTCTCTATTCGAGCCGAAGCTCGTTATCTAGCTGAACAGCAGGATCAACAAGGCTTACTTAATTTAAGTTCCGTTTGGGATGATACCACGAAGCACATGCTACAAAATATGGATTTCATCACAAGCGGCCTTGCTCATATGGGATTCATTTCCTTAACAGGAGATGAAATTATCAAAGCAACCCAAGCTCTTGGAATGGAAGATGTAACTTCCTCTCTCAAGCAAAAAGTCTCTCACATCAAGACCATCACAGAAGAATGGACAACAAGCTGGAGCCAAAAAGACTACTCTAACTCTCCAGATCCAGAACAGGATAAGCGCTACGGTATCTGGGGGAGAGCAATGACGCTAGGAATGTTTACCGGAGAACACAAAGATCCCCTCACTTATTTCAAGGCCAGTCGAGAACTAGACTATATCCAAGTAGAACGCGTCTGGATCGGCGGAATGCTTGCCCTCTTTGCCTTCGCTATCGTTCTCTGTGCTCTCGTCAGTCTGAAATGGAAATTGATCCAGCGTCAAACTACTCCTCCAATCTTTCTACTCCTCCGTTGGCGTGATTATCTTCTTATTCTCGGTGGTGGAGTTTTGGCCCCCTTAGCCCTTTACTTCGTCCTAACTCGTCTCACCCCTCTCGGAGGACACGATTATTCGATGACATCATTCCAAGGCTCATTCATCGCTCAAATGGTTTCACTCTCTCTGCTCGTTCTGAGCCTTATCTTACAACTCACTCGTATCACGGTGCGCTCCAGACTTAGCGAACTTGGGGAGCATGAACTGACTCTGCTTAAAGGCTGGAAAATATGGATCATTCCTGCACTCGCCATTTTCGGAATGATCATTCCAGGTTTTGCTACTTCCCAGCAATTGGAAATAGTATTTTACGTAACCTTATTCGGTTGCTTTCTCCCCATCGCCGCGTGGTTCATCGTCCGCTTTTGGAAAGGAGGATTTACCTGGACCACTAATCGCTTTTACGAAGGGACACTCTGCCGAAGCCTCATGCCCGTCCTAGCGCTTTCGACACTCCTTTTAAGTATCGTAGCCATTCCGGGGCTTAGCGCACTGGAAAAACACTGGCTCAAGAAAGACCCCGTAGTCTACCAAGGAGAACAAACACTTCCGATCCATCACGAGCTCACCGTGATGGCCCGTCTTCAGGAGAAGGTTTCCGCTGAGTTTCTTTCAGAGTAATATCTACAACATGGGTATCCAAAACTAAGTGACCCTGCAGTTCCAGATGATGGCGAGTTCGGCCAGAGAATCGCGATAGAGAAGACGGTATAACAATCCATGGCGCAACCAACGAATCAATTAGTGTTTGGTGATCTCTTTCCAAGAGCCAAAAAAGGCGACCCGATTAAGGGTCGCCTTTTCCAAAAGAATTGATTCGGAATGAACTATATCACTTTCCGTATTTCTTGAACATGAGGTAATCAGCTGGGAGCTTACTGCCAGCACCAAGGGTCTTATCCCAGAGGTTAACAATCGCTTTGCCCTCCTTAAGATAAAATGCTCCTTCTAATTGCTCATTATAGTCGTCTGTGCCGAATAGACTAATCGCAAGCTGCGTGGCTTCGTGGTTTTTAAGGATACGCAGACAGGCTAATGCCGCTTTTTTAGAAATGATTTCTGAGGCCGCAAAGTCTGCCGTAAAAGCAGTATTATATGCAGTGAGGGCTTTAATGGGCTCATTAGTCCCCTCGTAGCAAAGACCAGTGCAGTAGGCGACTTGCGCACGAATAGAACCAGGAAGCTTCCGCTCAAACCACTTGGGATCATTCGCGACTGAGAGTAAACGGGTCCAAGCTTTATTCTGAACGGCATCCCAGAAGACTCCATTAATCTCAAGCTGAAGTTTGTGATCAGGGTTCAAGATTGGGTCCGCGATGAATTTGGACATCATGGACGCTAAGCCCTCGAGATCATTCATCTTACGAGCACACTCCATTTCATAGAAATGAGCGAGGCTACTATAGTTTCCTGGAACTTCGTCGAAGTTCTTATAAGCCTTAACACATACTGCGAATTTTTCACGAGCAGCCTTATAATTGCGGCTTTGAAAAAGCAGCATCGCTTCAGTAAATTCCGGTGGCTGAAGAAAGTAGACTTGTACCTGAGAAAGCTTTCGATCGATCGATTTGAGCGCGTTTAGCTTTTCCTTAAAGCGGATACTTTTACTAGTCGCATTAACCCCGTAACCACGGACTGCGGAATCCCCTTTAATGACATAAAGTGGTGGCAGTTTATCTTTTTGAGCGAAGGCGGCCTGACCAAGGAGGAGAATAGCGAGTGAGGATTTCAGAAGGATTTTCATCTGATTCAATAAATTAAGTTCTTAGATTTACAGGGCTTACTAGTTCTTCTCAGCAAGGATTTCTTCCATGCTCTTAACATCAGAGTCGGCTTCGTAACGGCTGACTGCGGCTTCTACTTTCTGCCACATTTCCTTTTCCTCACCTTCAAGCTTGGCTCCAATTTTATTGGTAAGTTTCAGGTAATTCCAACCCTTTTCATAGGCGTGTTGACGGTCAGTCTTCCCTTCTTCACTGCTACTGCCATTCCGCTCCCAAAGAAGTTCCATCCAACGATCAAGTGATGGAGCGGAGTATTGAATGGCTCCCATCGCAGTAGTCCAAATTTGCCCATAGATTGCCAAGGCATCCTCGCGGCGGTTACTTTGGTCGTGCGCCTGTGCGAGACGGTAGCGAACCTTAAGGCTGTGCTTCCGGTAACTTTTCTCTTCAAGGTAAGCCTTTGCCTTTTCCACGGTGGCATCATAGCTACCTTGTGCGTAGAGCACATCAACCATCCGGGCGAGAGCCTTCTCTTTTTGAGACTTACTCTCTGAAGAGTCGATGACACGCTGAAGGTATTCAGCAGCCCTTCGTTTATCAGGGCCCTCAGCGAGGACATCTGCCATACCGAAGAGAGCATTGAATTTATAGTCGTGTCCCTGACGCTTGAGTGCCGCTTCATAATAAGTAGTCGCCTGCTGGGGAGCGGAAGTTTTCTCACGTAGGAAATCTCCCACTCGCACGAGAATGTATGGTGAGAGATCCTTTGGATCAAAGGCTGTCCGAAGTTCCCGGAAAAGAACCTTCACCTGCGCATTTGCCTCACTGAGCTTATCTTCCATACCCTCTTTATTCACGAAGGACGCGGCTTCTTTCTCGTAAACGTTAATCACCGCAATTCGCAGAAGTGCGTTCGTGGCGTAGTCCTCAGAAGTGAGACCAGGGAAGTTATAATAATGCTGTTTGAGTTCAGCAGGGGTGTGAGTCTCGCGATAAGCTTCCGTGTAGCTATTAATGACTTCCTCCAGATTATTATTCCCAGGCTGTCTTGTGATTTTAGTGATCACACCCTGCAGGCGCTCAAGACCTTCTTTGAGTCGGCCCGCTTTTTTCATGGGAGGTAAACCAACGACTGCGACTTTTGCATGATAAGTCGACTCACTGCCATGTTCGGCCCAGAATTTGTCATAGAATGGTAATGCTTCGACCATCCGTGGATTTTCGCTGTTGTCTGCAGTGCGCTCCTTACCAATGAGACGGACAAGATAATATAGCGCTTCGCCAGCGACATCATCATTCTCCTTCGTCTCAGCAAGCTGAAGAGCTTTTTTGTGATAAGCTTCTGACTCTGGAAGGCGATCTTCCAACTCGAGGATATTCCCCATCAAGTTGTAGTTCTGTTCCATGATGGCAACGCCGGGAAATTCCTTCTCCAGACGCTGACAAATCTCAAGAGCTTTGGTATTTTCATCCAGAGAATAATGGCACTGAGCTCGATCAAAGAGAGCAAAGGGCAGATAGACATTTGTTTTCCGGTCTGGATAGGCCTTCAGGAAGGTATCGAGAAGAGCTGCGCCCTTTTCCCATTCACTGAGTTTTGTGTGATTTGACGCGTGGAAGTAAAGTGCGGCCTGACGGCGATGCTTATCAGCCTTCGGGTAAGTCTTTACGTGAGCTTCCAGAAGAGGCATGGCATCACCGAATTCCGCATTATAAAAACGACTCCCACCATAAACGAAGAGACAGATATCGTGCTCTTTCGATGGGTTCTTGAGTTCACCAATCATGCGACTGGCGACCTTAATACAGGTCTCATATTCTCCATTCCAGAAGAGGCTTGTGAGCATCATGCGGCGCACCTCAGGAGCATACTTACTATCAGGAAAGACCTTGAGGAAGCGGCTACCATATTTCTCGGTGACAAAAACTTCACCCAGGGTGGAGGAGCAACGAACAAGGTTGTAGAGATTTCGCTCACGCATAGGAACGAGAGCTCCGTCCTTCATGACTTTCGCCTTCGGGAAATAGTGCTCCATCTGCTGATAAACAGCAAAGGCACCACGGATATTTCCATCTTCCTCGTGCATGACAGCTGTATTCAAGAAAGCATAAACCTCATTGAGAGTTCCCTTCCGCTGAGCTGTTTGGAGATTTTCAAGATCCCCCTTTAGGTCATTACGACCGATAGACATGGTGCCATCTGCGATGGTTGCCGGAAATTGACCGATCGAATCCAAGCGAGTCTTGGTATCATTGATCGCCGAAACGGTACTAGGCACTAGGGAATAAAGCTCAAAGGTGGAACGCATCATCCCAGCTTCTTTCGCCTGATTCGCTAACTTCATGAAGAGCGGGGCGTATTCGTAGGCCTCAAAAGGTGACAATTTTACGTGCCCGCGATTTTTAGAGAGAAAATCAAGCAAGACGCGCTCATTCTTTTTCTCGATGACGGATTCCACCATGGCGGCAAAGGCAGCCATGATGCCCTTGTTCGGAGTAGGGAAAGTCGCTTTATTCTTAATCGCGATTTCCAATTGATCACTCCCCTTTTTGAAGTTCTTGAGTTTGAAGTTACAGATCGAGTTATTGATATAGAAAACACCCGGCTGCATTTTATCACGAGTTTTATCACGCTCCTTGAGAAATCGATCGTATATCTCGACGGCAATTTTCCATTGTTTAGCACCCTTAGCGGCGTGCCCCCAGTAGAGAAGAGCCTTCTTCTCATTCATGTTAATGGATTCATTCGCCTCCTTACCTTTGTTGTTCGCGTATTTCACATTACACTTTTCAAAGGATTTCATCGCATCTTCATACTTCGCTAACTTGAGCTCGGCGATGCCACGGCGGAACCAGAACCATCCGAAGCGAGGTCCGAAGACACGTAATGCCCGGCCATCGAAGGAATCAGTCGCTTTTTTCAATTCCGCGAGAGCGGTGGGCCACTCATTTTTCTCCATAGCGATTGAAGAGCGCTGGGCATAGCCTTCTAGCCCTTGACCTTGAAGAGGGGCAACGGCTGCGCCTAGGGCAAGGCAGGCCAAGCCGATAGAACGGCGGATGGTCCGAGTGTGGAAAAGATGGTTCATGATTAAATACTAAAATAGATTCGAAAAAAAAGAAAGGAGTGAGCCGTAGGACTCACTCCTCTTCAGCTAAAAGTTGGAACGATATGGAAGGGGGGTGCCTTAGAACGAAAACGTTCAAACAAGCATTTTTATTTAGGATCAACAAGGTCAGTAAAGGTCACCTTAGTGATCTTTGTAGCTGCAAGAGCATTCAAGACGTCAATCACCCGCTGTTGGCGAGCTTCTGACTCTACGTAAATCTGTACGACTGGCTCTGAAGATGAATTCCGGGCCGCACTGGCGTAAATTTCTAAACGAGCAGTCAGAGTAGGCAGATCCCGAGAATCAGCATCAGACTCGACCAATTCCTCAGCAGCACCATCTGTCTTGAGATAAATGTAACCATTTTCTTCAAGCTTAATGAACTGAGGACGGATTTCCGGAGGGGTGTCAGACGGAGCGACAGAGGGCAAAGTCATATCGAGATCCTGCTCCTTCTTCACGATGGTGGAAGTCACGAGGAAATAGATGAGAAGAAGGAAACAAACGTCAATCAGAGACGAAATATCTACTCCTGGTTCATCCTCTTCGGCAGCCTCTTGTTTTTTATGGCGTGGCATACAAATATGATAAAGTTGAAATGAAAAGCGCGGGCGAACTTACTCTTTGCTATAGGCCCCGAAGACGACTTCGTTGATCCCGACTCTAGCAGCTGCACGAATGGCTGTGCGACAGTATTTAAAAACGGAATCTTTATCACCACGGACATGAAGTCGCGGGGTGTAGCCGACATTATCCATATGGTCTTTTCGATCCTGGAAATACTGTTCCATCTCAGCCTCTACATTGAACTGGGTGTTGGTATCCTCAGCGCGATAGGTTCCATCTTCACGGATGTTGATGACAATTTTTCCGTGCTTCACCTTAGGTGTATTCGCAGAAGAAGCGGTAGGAGGCTTGACCTCATTATCGATCTTGATGGTGCGAGGATTGGAGACAACGAGGAAGAAGAGAAGAAGTAGGAAGACCATGTCAATCATTGGAGACATGTCCATCTCTGCATCTTCGCCCTGTTGTTTATTGGCGTTGCGGAGTCTATTTGAAGCCATGGTATTTCGAGAAGCCGGGTTTGATCAAGCGAGAATGAAAAGGGCCTTCCGATGACGACCCTTTTCTAATGAACGATTTACACTGCAATTCCCTCAGGAATCTTAGCGAGGTGTGCGTCTGCATTCACAGTCTGAATGGAAGCATTGATAAGACCTTCAGCAGTGTTATGCGACTCAGCGACAAGTGCGTTGAAGCGATTCTTGAAGAAGAAGTAAGCGAAGAGAGAAAGAAGAGCGACAACCAGTCCCCACATCGTGGTGAGAAGCGCAATGGAGATATCACCCGCAAGAGCACTCGGGTCAGCACCATTGTTCTGAGAGAGGGTGCCGAACGCTTTAATCATACCGAAAACGGTTCCGAACAGCCCCATCATCGGAGCAGCCTGCGCAACGAGGGAAAGAAGAGAAATCAAAGTCATCTGTTTACGAGACTCATTGATAGAGAAATCTGCAATGGCATCTTCCACGTGATCGCGCCCAAGATCTTCGGGACGAGTCGCGTCAATGTTAGGGAGAGAGTAAGCCAGCATGCGGCCAAGGTAGCTAGGGTGAGATGCAGAAAGCTCGATCGCAGAACGCACGCGGCAATTTGCCATATGGTCATAGAGAGCTCCTTTGAGATCATCAGGTGCAAACTTGGCCTTAGTCAGGTTCATGAAGTTAAACACAGAAAGGCTGATCAAGGATAGGAGACCTACGGCTACAATGAAGATTGTAAGGGGACCACCATCGAGAAGAAACGTATCAAGTGCTGACTTAGAGTCACCGCTAGATTCGTCCTGAGCAAGCGCTGGGGCGGTAGCAAGAATGCTGAGGGCAGAGCCGACGATCCATCCAGTGGAGGGGCGGGAGGTGTGAATAAGGTTCATTATTTACGTTTCAGTTAGTGTGAAATCTGGCGAGCATTCTCAAAAGTCAGGTCTGTGAGTAAAGGAACTTTTACTGAAATTCTAGGTTTCCCGCCGTTAGTCTAGGATTACTAAGATGAACGCAGCATGGGAATTTTTCTTAGGAAAAATTAAGTTTATCTCCGGGAAGCCTAGGCCTTACGAACCTCGACCGGATTTCTCCGACGAGGAAAGCAAGTTTTACAGATTTCGCAGACGGTGCCATCACACCCCCGCGCACTGCAATACTCACGCCCATAGAAGATGATTTGAAGGTGGAGTTTATTCCAAGACTCGCGTGGGAAGAGCTTTTTTAGATCCATTTCTGTCTGCGTGACGTTTTTTCCATTCGTTAATTTCCACCGCTGAGCGAGACGGTGAATATGAGTATCAACAGGAAAGGCTGGCACTCCAAAGGCCTGAGACATCACCACGGAAGCAGTTTTATGCCCTACCCCGGGAAGCTCTTCGAGCGCTTCGAAATCAGCTGGAACCTCTCCCCCATGCTTAGCTACCAGAATTTCAGAGAGTCCACGGATAGCCTTGGCCTTTCTAGGAGCGAGGCCACAGGGACGCACGATGGCATCAATCTCCTCTACCGTAAGTTGAAGCATTTTCTCCGCAGAGTCTGCACGGGCAAATAAGGCTGGGGTCTGTAAATTGACACGAGCATCCGTGCACTGCGCTGAAAGCAGAACCGCGACGAGAAGAGTAAACGCATTACTATGATCCAGCGGTACGGGCGTTTCAGGATATAGCTCCTCAAGTCGGTGAAGAATGTAGTCTGCTCGCTCGGCTTTTAGCATGGTGATAATTTGGAGGCATTTCCCTCCTGATACCACACTCAAAAAACGTAAAAAGCGGCTCCGCCATAGAAGACGAAGCCGCTTTTAACAAAATTTGCTACTCGGATTTATTTCAAGGCAACTTTCCCAGAATCGATCTTCGCTTTCGCGGCGTAATACATGCGACGAGTGTGCTTATATTTTTTACGACCCTTAAGAATGTTGAGCGTCCGTTTCCAATCTCCCCACTGGGTAATGGTAATTTCTGCCCGACGGGTCCCCCACCGACGCATACTGCGGAGGTTCGGATGGTAGATATCAACTGTGTTGGTCCCCACAAGAGCAGAGCCGTAATCATCGACGATGTAAGTGTGAGGAAGCCCTTTAATCTTAAACTTCGTTCCAACCGGAAGCACTGACCAATCAGCGGCAGCGCTACGAACCTTGCCATACTTAAGATAGGTTCCGATGGCATTCTTACGCCATGGTGCTCCGGGTTCATTTTCCTCGTGGGAGTATGCGGTGGTGCGCACGAGGCGATGACGGACACCATCTTTATAAGTTGGCATGCCATGCTTATCCTTACGTAAGCCCTTGGCATTTGCCTTCTCCATGAGTTTAGGGTCGGTAGGCGCGGGGTGAAAACCATTAGGGCTCTTCCCGTGCGGCACTTTGACCCTGGTCAGCGATGCTTTGCGGTAATCTTTTCCTGATTTGAGCTTTTCTTTGGAAACCACTTTCACCGAGCGGCTATGGATTCCATCACCTGCCTGGGCGGAAGAATCAATATCTCCACAAGAGGAGAGAAATAGACTGAGAGCGACACTAATCATTGCTGGAATTTTCATGGGTTCAAAGATGGACAGGGGAAAGACTCCCCTGTGCCGGGGCTGGAAATCCCCGACTTAAGGGCGAATGTCTAGAGATTTTTTACAAACTGCTCAATGGAAAACTCATTTCTAATCATTAAGAAGTGTTATTCTAACTGCTGTAAAACCTTGAATTATATAACAAAAATGGCGACCCGAAGGTCGCCATTTGAGTTAGACTCTTGGTTAAAGAAATTTAAGCTTTAAAGCTCAGCATTTCCAGCTTCAGGCTCACCGACGAGCTTGACGGCTTGATAACCACCTCTGGATTTATACCAAAATGCGATTAAACCAAAAGAAATCAGCATCACGAGTGGGAATGCAAATGCAGTAGTTCTGAGGGACTGACGAGACGCTTTGTTGATAGCCGTTTCATATTCTGTGATCTTACCTTGCTCCTTAGCCAGAGCTAATGCTTTCTCACGATCGATGGATTCGTAAGTGGCACCAAAGAAAGAACCGTCAGCCTTTGAAGCTTCATAAATTTCCGAAGACATTTCTTTGACGTTAGTCTTCGAATGATTGTCGTGGAAAGACCCCATAATTGGAGTTCCAATAATCCCAACAGAGAGCAAACCGATCGCTGACACAGTGTTCAGGGTCAGAGCCCCACCCCGAGGATATTGCTCAGCGGCAAAACCTAGCACGGTCGGCCAGTAGAAAGTTTGCCCAATCG
>CALGMJ010000144.1 GCA_937958875.1 uncultured Verrucomicrobiales bacterium
CTCGTATCGACAGCTCTCATGACGGGAGCCTTTGCTGAAGCAGCTGCAGTTCCTGAAATCGTCGCAGCCACTCCTCCTGGGCCAGATGGTTCTGTGAATCCAGATCTTCTTTATGCTCTCACTGCCGCCGGAGTGACAGAAATTTATAAAGTAGGAGGAGCACAAGGAATTGCCGCTCTTTCTTTGGGAACAGCGACGATTAAACCGGTTGATAAAGTTTTTGGTCCGGGAAATCGCTTCGTCGTCGAGGCTAAGCGGCAACTCGTGGGAGCCGTAGCCATCGATCTTCTTCCTGGGCCCAGCGAAGTACTTATCGTCAGTGATCACACGGGGAACGCCCGTTTTCTCGCTGCGGACTTGCTCGCTCAGGCGGAACACGGTCCAGACAGTGTCTGTGGCTTTTTGACTGATTCGCCCGAATTAGTCGCTGCGGTTCAAGCAGAAGTCGAGAAGCAGCTTGCTGATCTTCCGCGTGCGGATATTGCGAAGGTCGCTCTTGAGAAAGCTGGTTTTTGCTTACTTACGGCTTCGCTGGAAGAAGCCATTGAGATCTGTAATGACTGGGCCCCAGAGCATCTTGTTCTCGTCGCAGAAAATGAAGACGCTCTCCTGGCTAAAGTTCGAACTGCAGGCGCAATCTACGTGGGGAATTACTCTGCCGTAGCGGTTGGTGATTTCCTCGCAGGCCCCAGTCATACCTTACCAACTGGTGGTGGGGGACGCTCCTTCTCTGGTCTCCGTGCTGATCAATTCCAACGTCGGACAAGTATTGTTCGAATGGACCAGACAGCTCTTCGAAAGTCGCAAGCCGTCGTCGAGCATTTTGCTCAAATGGAGGGGCTCGATGGCCACGGTCGCTCGGTGACTTTCCGGGCTGAGTAGAATAGAAGAATTTCAGAATGTAAAATGCCCACGCTCATTGGAGACCGTGGGCATTTTTTTACGTAGTTCTTTTAAACAAGTGTCGGATCAGTCCCGGTCGTTCCGATCAACGAGGCGCGATAGTCAGTTGTCTCGAGATACTTTTGGAACTTGAGAGCTTCAGTGAGTTTGGATTCGATTTCCAGGCGTTTGGTTTCTCCTTCATGAGAGCTGCGAGTCTGGAACTCTTTTAGAGCTTCGATCTTTTTAACGATGAGTTTCTGTTCAACAGTGATTTTCGCGTTAAGGCGATCCTGATACCATTCTGAGCTGAGTAGGGATTCACGGGTGAAGAGTTCGCGGACTGCGGGGTCTTTGATCTGAGATCCTTCGTACTCACCAGATACCATAATGTGGAGGAGCGCTTTTAGTGGGGGACAGGCTTTCTCGATTCCTCCGTCTTTGAAGTAATTTTCGGCGATCCGCTTCTGGGTCTCAACGATGTTTTTAATGCCATCGATGAAGTCTTCCTTTGATTGCTCTTCAGGGCGCAGCATTTCACTGGTGAAGACAGTATCAGGAGCGGAAAAGACCCGCGCGAAAAAGGTGGAGATGAAACTCTCGGTAATTCGATACCCTAGCCGGCTGGCATGAATCATTTCGCCATTGCTTTCGAAGTCATCGATCTTTTCTAAGAAACCATTTTTAATGAGGAAGGAAGGGGACCGTTCATCAATAAACATGCGCGACCAAATTTCAGGAATCAGGAGTGAGATATCGTGGTCAAAGCGATACTTGGGGCCGATGTGTCCTGCTGCTGTGGAAAACCCAGCATCTTCAGTGAGGATATAGGAGACGAGGGCAGCATTTAGATCATGAATCGGTAGGAGCGCATTAAAGGGGCCTTTCGTGAGAGCACCCTCACTTCCAGCTCCCGTAGTAGACGGGCTCTTTCCAGTGAGGGAGGCGATGAAGTCCATGAAAAGCTCAGGGAGTTCCTGATAATGGAGCGGTCCGTAGACGGCGAGTGGGCGAATGCCTGGTTCAGCAGGATTATTTCTCCGGCCCATCAGGACCGAGTTCACCGGCATCGGGACAGCTTCTTCGAGAGGGATTCTCCGAAAAAGACGGGAGCCGATTTCTGCGATATAGAGGCTACGAGGATCTTCCAGGTCAGGACGATTTTGCAGATAGCGTGGGTTCTTGGTGGGCTTGCCATCGACGATCCGTGGGAGGTGCGAGGAGATGACATAGTCCGGCTTTTCTTCGCTGAGGTATTGACCGAACATTGTCTGCATCGGCTGAGTGAATTGCTCGAAGCGGATGGCATCGTTTTTCAGTTCGACTGCGTCCGCTCGATGAATGGGTTCGTAGTTTGAAAAGAAAACGCCTTTGCGGCTGAAATCAATTTCCGTCTGCTTATCGTAGCCTCGAATGACAGCATCATCTGGGCGCTGGAAGAGGCGGTATTCACAGTTCTTGATGAATTTGAGCGAAGTCTGTTTCAGGTCCGGGTGTAGGCCTTCCACTTGATCAGCCGGGACTACGGTGCTGGCAGAAATATCGTCTTCAGTCTGAATCTTCTTAGCAGGGGAGAAGTCCTTTCTCAGGCCGAAGGTGCGCCACGTGCCATCTTCCTCGAAGCCAACTCTCAGGTATTGGGTGACGAGTCGGTTACGATGATAAATGAGCTCATTTCCAGAGCGACCATTGATGAGGTCGACACTGAAGCGGGATGCCCACTCTGAGCTTGGTCCCCAGCTTGGTTTGTGCAGACGTTTGATGACAAAGATGAGATCTCTCACAGAACGAGGGATCGTGCTCAGCCAGTCGTTGTAATTTTTAGTGTAGGCTTTATTCGGAGTGAAGAGGCGGATGACTGAGCCTAGGGAGCGGGAATCACTTAAGAGAGGACGTGATTTTTTTTCTGGGTCGTTTGGATTCTGGTAGCGATCACCATAGTCACGGTCCACGAGTTCTAGCGCGGCTTTGAAGTCCTTTTTAAAGTCTCGGACGATGACGGGGCCAGAAATCATGGCGTCTGAGAGAGATTTTGAGATTTCTGACTTCCCGCCTCCAGAGACGGTGCAGGGCTTATGGCAGAAGGTGCCTTCGGCATTTGTTCCAATGAGACGCCAGCGCTGTCCGGCGGAAGGCTTGACCATCTCGATCTTGTAACCTGAAGGAAGGATGTAGGTGATGCCGGGTTGCAGAGGGATTTTCTGGTCGAGCCATGAGATGGTCTGATGGTTGAGCTCAATGCGGACGTCCTCTGGGAGGTAGTAGATATCTGGATGCTTTATATCGATGCCGTAACCTTCCGGCTGGATCGTCATCAGTTCACCATATCGCAGGACAACATTGGCGAACTGGTGGTTTACGTCGCGCTTGAATTCACTCAGGAAAAAGTCCTCCCCGAGATCGGCGCTTGGGTAAGCGATGGCTCCTCCAGCGTGTTCTTCCTCGGAATTTCCTAACAGATTAGTGGCGTAGCTGAGCTGAGTTTTAACCTCCTTTTTACAGTAACCATAGTAGTTGTCTGCAATTAGAGTGACGATGGTTCCCGAGGTGTCACGGGAGGTGATTTTGAAGGCTGAACCGTCATTGTAGAGTTCATCTTCAGTTTCCCAGCACATGCCATCATGTTTCTGGCGTTCGGTGGCTTCAGAAATATGAGGTAGCCCAAGATCTTTCTTTTTCAGCTTCGTAAGCTGAGGCGCAAGAATGACACAGCCGGTATGACCAGACCAATGTTCGGTATCGAGCCGGGAGTCATTTTCCGGGAGGTAAGGATCGCCGCCATTCCCGAAGATCGATTCCACAAAGTCGAGATTTGAGACCAGATTCCCAGGAGCAAAGAAACGTACCTCCATACGCTTTTCCTTCGAGACCCCTGGAACTTCTGGGCTGACGATGGGGCGAAGAAGCAGTGAGACAAAGACCTTGGCTGGTGTTTCGCTCGTGCCAGTAAAAGGCAAGATCATAAGGTCTTCGGGAGGAGCAAGGGCTGCCTCTAATAGTTTAGCGAAGGCTTCTAAAGGGACTTCTTTTTTGTCAGCGGGGACCGGGAGTCCTCCTTCAGCGACATGAAATACGCCCTTTGTCGTACGACGATCCGCCGCAGGGTTGTGACATACTCCCTGATGAACTCGGTATGAGCTGAGAATGGATGATTTAAACTCATCTTCATCTGGCGGGAGGGAAAGCATACGGCCAATGCCATGACGCTCAAGAACTAGCGCGCCAGCGGGCACGTATGGCGTTTCACTTGGTCCGAGGAGTCTTTCGAGGTAGTCATTAATGGCCTGATCAACAGGGCAAAGGTAATTCGAGAGAAGACGCGTTTTTTCCTGAAAAGAGGCGATAAGGGAGCGACCAAGATCAAGAAAAGGGTAGTCTTCCTCGTCTCCTACGATTTCATGCCCACGGGCTGCGAGCTTGAGATTTACGAATTCTCGTAAGCGGTTGACCTCATCTGAGGAAGCAATAGCGGGGCCATTATTGGTGAAACCGATCGAGTCTTTGAGTGGTGGCATGGTGAATAAATGGGCGAAATAGGTGTGAAAAATATGGACGCCCGAAATTAGAAAATTTGTATGACAAGAAAAGCTCCTTTTTTCTAGAATTCGAAAATAGCTGTTTTCTGAATGAGAAAGATCGATGCTCATTCGTGATGAAAGCAGTGATCTTAGGATGTTGTCTTGTCGGGAGCCTTTTTGCTCAGGAACCAATTTCTCTTCTGAACGGAAAGGATCTCACTGGCTGGTCAGTCGATGTGCCTGCTCACGATGCTAAAAAGCCTGAAAAGCCGACTTTTTTCGTGGAAGACGGGATGCTGGTGACGTCCGGGAAACCGCTTGGACATATTTACACTGAGGCTAGTTTTTCAGACTACTCACTTACCATTGAGTATCGCTTCCCGGAGAATGCTGGAAACTGTGGAGTCATGGTGCATTCCACGGAGAAACGATTTCACAACAAAATGTTCCCGCGCTCAATTGAGGTTCAAATGTTCTCTGGCAATGCAGGTGATTTCATCACCATTGGGGAGGACATCACCGGAACAAATGGAGCGAGTAACCCTGAACTTGTGGGGAAGTCGAAAACGAGCCGGAAGGAAAATCTTACTAATAAATCAGAAAAGCCCATCGGGGAATGGAACACGATGGTTATTCACTGTCAGGGAGACGTCATCGTAGTCACTGTGAACGGAGATTTGGTCAATGTCGGGACAAAAAGTTCAGTGACCAAGGGGATGATCGGGCTCCAATCTGAAGGTTCTCGAGTCGAGTTCCGAAAGATTGAGCTGACGAAGCTGAAACCTTGATTGAGTAAGTTCCTGATTTATCTCCTTCAGAGTGTCTAATATCCCAGCCATGGGCCGAGCCAGCGCTCGGCCTCGTCGAGGGTCTGGCCTTTACGCTGAGCATAGTCTTCTACTTGATCTTTCTGGAGGGAATCGATCATGAAGTAGTGTGACTCTGGGTGAGAAAAATAAAGTCCGCACACGGCAGAGCCTGGGTGCATAGCGCAGGATTCGGTTAGCTCGACTTCGATTTCTTTCTCGGCGTTTAGCAGCGAAAAGAGAGCAGGTTTTTCGGTGTGATCTGGCTGAGAGGGATAGCCAGGAGCAGGGCGGATTCCTTGATATTTTTCGTGGATGAGCTCGGTTTTAGTGAATTGTCCGGGACGCTCAATTCCCCAGGAAATCCGTGCCCGATGGTGAAGTAGTTCGGCGAAGGCTTCTGCTAGGCGGTCGGCAATGGCCTGGACCATGATTGCTTCATCAACATTATGGACTGCACGTAGTTCTTCGGCCCACTCATCTGCCCCGTGAATACCTACGACAAAGCCGCCGAGGTAGTCGGGTCCCGCAGGAGCGACGTAGTCACTTAACGCGAAATTTGGTTTTCCAGTCCCTTTGAGTTGTTGTTGGCGGAGGGTGTGGAAGGTGACATTGTGCTCAGGGAGGATGATGTCATCGCCATCGGCCTGAGCCGGGAAGAATCCGTAGATACCATTTGCGATGAACTTCTTTTCCGTAATGATGCGTTCAAGTAAGGCTTTTGCTTCCAGATAGAGTTCTTTTGCGACTTTTGCGCCTTCTTCGTTTCTTGTTTTGAGCGTCTCAGTTTCTGCATTCCAAACACCACGTAGTTCCCAAGTGTGGAAAAATGGGGTCCAGTCGATGTAGTTGGCAAGCTCCCGGAGTGATTGGTTCTTGATGATACGGGTGCCGGTAAATTCAGGCACGGGCGGGGTGTATTGTTCCCAATCAATTTGAACCTTATTGGCGCGCGCTTTTTCGAGCGAGATGGTCTCTTTCTTGGATCCTCCTGCGAAGGTTTTACGATGCTTTTCATGCTTCGCTTCATTTTCCGCAATGAAGGCGTCACGATTTTCATCAGAGAGTAGGGAAGTCGTAACAGGGACTGAGCGTGAAGCATCGAGAACATGTACGAGAGGTCCTGAATAATACTCGGCTATTTTGATCGCTGTATGAGCCGCACTGGTAGTAGCTCCACCAATGAGAATCGGGATACTTTTCTTTCCGAAACCTCGTTTTTCAGCCTGCTTAGCAACGGTGATCATCTCGTCCAAGGAAGGTGTGATGAGGCCGGAAAGACCGATCACATCAGCATTGTGTTCTTCCACGGCTTCTAGGATTTTTTCACAAGGCACCATCACGCCCATATCGACGACATCAAAGCCATTACAGGTCAGGACTACGCCCACGATGTTTTTTCCAATGTCATGCACGTCACCTTTCACGGTGGCCATGATGACTTTCCCGTTAGAGTTTTCCTTTTCTGCTGCGATGCGGGCATCACTATCGGAGAGCTCGCTATCGGCGGCTTGGAGTTCAGCCGCTAACTTCAGGATTCTTTCTTCGCGTTCCACTTCCATCAATGGCTCTAGCCAAGCGACAGATTTTTTCATGACTCGGGCAGATTTCACCACCTGAGGGAGAAACATTTTTCCGGCTCCAAAGAGATCTCCCACGATGCCCATGCCATCCATGAGTGGTCCTTCGATGACGCTGAGAGGTTTCTTATACTTTGCTAAGGCTTCCTCAGTGTCTTGCTCGATGAACTTATCGAGCCCTTTGAGGAGAGCGTATTCGAGGCGTTTTTCCACGCTGTCTTCACGCCAGCTGAGATCTTCTTCGATTTTTTTACTGCCCTTACCTTTGAATTCTTCCGCGAGGTCGAGCAGGCGTTCAGTTGCTCCATCGTCTTTATTTAAAAGAACGTCTTCGACGGCGGTGAGGAGATTTTTAGGGATCTCATCGTAAACTTCCAGCATCCCAGCGTTCACAATGCCCATGTCCATGCCAGCCTTTGTGGCATGGTAGAGAAAAGCTGAGTGCATCGCCTCACGCACGGCGTTATTACCGCGGAAAGAGAAGGAGATGTTAGAGACACCACCGGAAACTTTTGCATAGGGGAGGTTTTCTTTAATCCAGCGGGTCGCATTAATGAAATCGAGCGCGTAGTTATTGTGCTCTTCGATCCCTGTCGCAACAGTGAGGATGTTGGGGTCGAAAATAATGTCCTGCGGAGGAAATCCGACTTCATCGACGAGGATGTCGTAAGCGCGTTTACAGATCCGGCATTTGTCATCGTAGGTGGCAGCCTGTCCCTGTTCATCAAAGGCCATCACGACGACTGCAGCCCCATAGTTCATAATGTGGCTAGCATTTTTTCTAAAAGCATCTTCGCCCTCTTTGAGCGAGATTGAGTTAACGATACCTTTCCCTTGAAGATGCTTGAGCCCTTCTTCGATGATTTCCCATTTTGAGGAATCGACCATGATGGGAACAGCCTGAATATCGGGCTCTGCCTGGATGAGGTCGAGAAAGCGTGCCATCATCGCAGTTCCATCGATCAGACCGTCATCGAAACAAATATCAATGACGTTCGCTCCGTTTTCAACCTGTTGGCGAGCGACCTCGAGTGCTTCCTCGAGTTTATCCTGCTGGATCAGCTTCCGAAAACGCGGGGACCCGGCAACATTCGTGCGCTCCCCAATCATGAGGAAATTTTTATCCGGCGTGTGGTTATAGACTTCAGTGCCAGAAAGACGGAGGAGACGAGGGATGGTGGGCATGATGTGTGATTTTTTCTAAACCGCAAAGACGCTAAGGCGCTAAGTTTTTAAACAGAAGACTCGGGGTGATTATTTACGATTCGGCGTAAACCATCTTTGAGGAGAGCAGCGTTAAAGTTGATTAAGTAGCCAAGAGTGCAATTACTGAGCTTCAAGTAAGTAAGAAGCTGTGCTTTGTGAATCGGAAGGATTTGTTCGACTGCTTTGAGTTCGATGATGATTTGTTTTTCGACGAAGATATCGAGCCTATAACCGACTGCGAGATCGAGCCCTTTATACGAAACTGGGAGTTCCTTTTGCACTTCGGTGGAAATACCTCGCATAGTGAGTTCGTGGACTAAACACGCTTCATAGCTACTTTCTAAAAGGCCAGGTCCCAACTCCACATGGACTTGGAATGCCGAATCAACGATTTGCCTGCCCATTTCTTCAATATCCATCTTCTTTGCGACTTCGCGACTTTGCGGTTCAAATTTCCAGAGCAGGAACAACCCTAGGAGCTTTGCCTTCGACAGCTTGGGCGATGGCGGCGACGTGTTCGGGGGTGTTGCCACAGCAGCCGCCGGCTAGGTTGAGGAGGCCAGCATCGGCGAATTCTTGGGTATATTCATTCATGTGCTGCGGCTCAAGGTCGAAGCCCGTCGGGGCGAGTGGATTCGGGAGGCCCGCATTTGGGTAGCACGAGACGTGGGTAGTCGCGACTTTTGAAAGGTCCTCCAGGAACGGTTTCATCAGGTCAGGACCGAGTGAGCAGTTGAGGCCGATGGCGAGAGGATCGACGTGGGCAAATGTCTGCCAGAGAGCTTCCACTTTCTGGGCCGAGATCATGGTCTCACCGCCACGACCGACGGCGGCGCTGATGATGACGGGCGCTTTCGTTCCATTTTCCTTGATGGCAACGAGAGCGGCCTTGGCATTCAAGGAGTCGAAAATCGTTTCGACCATGAGGATATCACAATCAGCGGAGAGGAGGGCCTCGATCTGATGGGCGTAGGTGTCTTTGACCTGATCAAAGGTGACGGGGCGAAAGGCGGTGTCGTTAGGGTCGACGACATTGGTGAGGGAGACGGTAAGTGGTCCGATAGCTCCCGCGACGTAGCGTTGCCGACCGGTAGCTTCGGCTACTTTAGCCGCTTCTTGTTTGGCCAGCTTGACTGATTCGACATTCAGTTCCCAGACGAGGTCTTGCAGAAATTGATTTTCAACGACTTCTTTCTGAAAGAACTCAGGGCTTTTAATTCCTCCAGATTTCCTTGGGTCTTCGACGAAAAATTCAGACTGAGCGAGGACGGTGCCGGAAAAGGTGTTGGTTTCACAAATGTCAGAACCTGCTTCATAAAAGCGACGGTGAATATCTGCGATGACATCGGGACGAGAGATGGAAAGAATATCGCCGTTATTGAGGAGGTCTTCGTGATTATCCTTGAAGCGATCACCCCGTGCGTCAGCTTCCGTGAGTTCGTAGCCACGAATAGTAGTCCCCATGGCTCCATCAAGGACCATGATTCGTTTCGCAAGAGCGGATTTTAGTTCGGCAGTAAGGTCAGCGGGCACGGCGCGCGGAATGTGGGTTTTATTTTGAGTTCTGGCAAGTTGAAATCTACACATCAAGATATGTTGATGGGTTTGCAATTCTCTGCTACTTTGCTCATGTTGAAAATTAAGCATGGCAGACAGGACTGAGCGTTGGCGATTAGAGGATCTCGTGGATTTCGAGATGACGCTCGAGGATGCGCCAGAAGTGAGTGCTCAGGCGGGTAAGGAGATCCGGGAAGGCCTTCGAGAAAAGAAATTTGGGCGTGATGAAGCTGCGAAGCGACGTTGGGGGCTGCTCCAGTGGTTACGCAAAAAACGTCAACGTGAAGCTGGACGCCAATTTGTCGGAGTAGCACGCTTTGCTGGGATTCTGCTACTGGTTTTAATGTTTTTAGGAGGGGTGGGGCTAATCCGTGGGCTCGTAACCGATATTCGGGGGACGAATTTAAGAGGCTTTAATATCTGGGTCATGCTCGCTGCGACTTTGGGGGTGCAGTGGCTTTTCCTCATTGGCAGTATTTTGGGTTATTTCATCATGCCCAAGATCACGGGAGGCTTGGATTGGTTCCGTGAATTGATGGGAGTGGTGCTTAAGAAATTATCTGGGCGTATGAATTCCAGTGTTTGGCGGAAATTGACTGATCTTAGGAGTGGTCAAAAAAGCGCCGTTGCTTGGCGTCTCGGTCGCATTTTACAGCTTGGTGGCGTGGGGTTGAACCTGGGCCTCTTGATTGGGCTTTTTGGGGTGCTCTGGTTTTTAGAAACGCATTTTTTCTGGGAATCGAGTCTCGCCCAGTTTGGCCCTCAGAGTCTGAATGTGGCCTCAAATTTTCTTTCTCTCGGGATTTCATGGTTTAGTCCCGGGATTGACGTAATTGAGAAGAGCCGACTTCTCACCGATTCTGCTTATACTCCTCAGTCTGGCTTGGGGATCTGGAAAGGCTTTTTTCTCTTCGCGATTTTCTTCTGGGGACTCTTGCCGCGTGTCGTGTTCTTTCTTCTGACAGTGAGACGAGAGCAGAAAGTTCTCTCATCACTTCAGCTACAAGATCCGGCACATCGGAAACTCTGGCGCGAGATTACTCGGGTGGAGCGCACCGTCGTGATCGAGGGACCTTCTGATGGGGTGGTGCTTTTAGATGTGGGGGGGCTGAATCTGGATGTCTCAGAACTAAGACCGTTTCTTCTCCAGACTCTCCGCGTGAATCCTGAGAAAAGTTACTCGGTGGGAGTCCTGAATGAGGCGAAGGAAAAGGAGGCATGGGAAGCGATGAAAAAAGCGCCCTGTGGAGTGGTGATGTTAGTCGAGGGATGGAGTCTCTCGCCTAAGCAGATGAAAGCTCTCGTTTCTCGAATTCGAGAAGAAGCTGGTGAGGAGACGGTTCTCCGAGTTCTCGTTCTTGGAGATGGCGTAGAACCGCCAGAGGAGGAAGATTTTGCCCAATGGCAGAAATTTATCGATGCACTACGTGATCCAAATCTCGAGTGCATTGCGTATGAGGAAGGAGTATTGCAGTCATGAATGTATGGGTAACGGATGCCCCGACCTTTGCGGTGGTCGGGAAGATCAATATGGGAAAATCATCGGTTCTTTCGACGTTGTTAGAGATCGATGATGATCGTGTGGTACGAGTGAGCTCCACTCCGGGGGAGACGACGATGTGCTTAGCCCTGCCGTTGGAATTTGATGGCAAGGAGATGCTACGCTTTGTCGATACTCCGGGGTTTGCGAGAGCTCAGGATGCGATGCGTCTCATTCAGGAAATGCACGGGGAAGGGTCTCCAAATTTGGAAACTATCCGTCAGTTCGTACGAGAGCAGAAAGATCAGGGTGAGTTTGAAGATGAGGCACGTCTCCTGGAGCCTATCGCAGAAGGTGCGGGCGTGCTCTATGTGATCGATCCTTCGAAGCCGATTCGTGATGCCTTCGTGGCGGAGATGGAAATTATGCGTTGGACCGGACGTCCCCGGATGGCGCTTCTTAATGAAAAAGGAGAAAATCCTGAACGTCTTCAGGAATGGAAAACTCGTCTGGGAAGTTACTTTAATCTGGTTCGTACTTTCAATGCTCACCGGGCCCGTTTTGAAGAACGGCGTCGTTTGCTAAAATCTCTCCTTGAGATCGATGAGGGAAATAAGTCTCGTATTGAAGATACCATTTCCCTCATTGATGAAGAATGGGTCCAGCGTCGTGAGGAGAGTGCGGAAATCATGATGGACTTTCTCGCTAAGGCGATGTCTCACCGCGAATCGGTGCAACTCGATGAGAAGGAAGAGGAACTAGAGCACCGGAAAGAGCGGAAGAAAGAGGAACTCACGAAGAAATACTACTCCAGCATCGGTAAATTTGAAAAGAAGGCTTACAATCGTCTGCTAGAAGTTTATCGGCATAAACTTCTTAAGGTGGAGTTGGGCGATGACCATTTTACCGGCATTGACCTGAGTTCAGAAGAAACTTGGAAAAAATGGGGGCTTTCACGTTCTCAAATCACCATCGCTGGTGGTGTCGCTGGTGGTGTCGCTGGGGCGGCTGTTGACTTAGGGAGTGCTGGATTAACACATGGATTAGGGACTCTCTTTGGTGCTATCGGTGGGGCGACTGGAGCTTTTCTAAAGGGCGACAGCCTGCCAGAGTTGAAAGTTGACGCCACAGGGGTTAGTCTGGGTGGGCAGAGTAGTAAGGCTCTCGTAGTGGGACCTCCTGAGAATGATAACTTCGCCTGGATCTTACTAGACCGCGTGCTCCACCATTATCGGGAAATTGTGACCCGTTCACATGGGCGGCGTGATGAAGCTCTGGTAGAACGTCAAGATCTCGACGCAGGATACGTGCGCCACTTTTCACGGGAACGCCGAAATAAGATTCAACGTTGGGTGACGGAACAGGCGAAAGCAGAAGAGGCTAACTTCGATGCTGGAGTCTTCCATGAAATGACGGAAATTTTCCGGGAGGTGGAAGATTCTTAAAAGCTAAGTCTCACGTCGTACGATGGGTTTCTAAATAAGCCTTAAGTTGCGGCAGACATCGGTCTAGACGAGGACGTGCAGCAGGTCAGTTCGGGCTCTTTTCGCTAATAGTGCTGAGGTAGGCGCGGATGGCCTGGAATTGTTTTTTTGAGTCTCCGTCGAGAAGGTCTGCTCGCAGGCCTGATCCATCTTCATTCGTATAGCGAGGCATCTTGGTATCAGGGACGAGGCGGGCTGGATGATGCATCCACTGAAAATAGTAGTCGCCACGCAGGCGGTGGTGCGTTTTGGCAAAGTTAATTCCCTGCACTTCAAAAGCGGCTAAAGCTGGCTTATCACCTACGCCATGACAAGTCACACAGGCATAGCCCTGCATAGAGATGAGCTGTTCGCCGGCTTTCCCATCTCCTTCGACTTTTTGTGGGCTTGATGCTGGTAGCCCGTGCTGATGGGCCAGTCCGAGAGCGAGTCGATCAGCGTGAAGGGAGAAGGCGGGCATACGCATATCGAGCCAAGGACGGGCGCGAGTTTTTCCCTTGAGGATATCACTCGAATAAGAGCTATGAAGCATGGCCCCCATATGGGTCAGGGGGGGGCGTGTTTGTTCCATCTTCTCGGCGTGACCTTTGATGTGGGCAATGAGGGCCTTACTGTCAGTATGAACGCTCGAGAGTAGGGAGGCTTTATCATCATGTTGATGGCAGGAATTACAGCGGAGAGCCTCAATCTGACGAGTGGCGTAAGCGCTGGCGGTATCAAATTTTAAGTGAGAGATCGTCTCAGGTTTAAGGCTGGTTTGCTCTTCTTTGGTGAGGTTTACCCGCGGTCCTTTACAGCCCTGGCTCCAGTCTTTTAGGGCATGAAACTTAGGGGCGTGATTTGTTGATTCCGGGAGCCCTTCGTGACAAGCCGCACAGTTGAGTGACTGGACTAGCTTTTTTCCTTCTACCGCATTTCCGGGAGGGAATTCGGATGGATCCGGAGTGTGATTCCCAGTGGATTCCTTGATGAGATAAGCAGAAAGAGCGCTCGCTTCTTCATCTGAGAGGTCGAAGTTTGGCATTTTGATCGCCTGATGATGTTGCTGAGGATTTTTGAGGAAGTGAATGATTTCACCCTGCTTGAATTTCGCAGCAACATTGTTCAGTGGAATACGCTGATTTTCGAAATCAGGGAGATTTTTATCAGGTGTGGTATGGCAGGCGGCACAGCCGAGCTGATGAAAATGCGCCCCTCCAGCTTGGGCGAGATTAGGATCAGGAAGAGGGGTGGCTTTGCTCTTGAGTGGTGAAAGACTGGCGAGGTAGGCAGCGATATCAGCTGCTTCTTGAGCGCCTTCAGGTTTGGTGTGATCCACCATGGCTGGCATGGTGGTGGTTGGCTTGAGTTTATCGGGCTGGGCAATCCAGCGAGTGAGCCAGGCTTCATTTCTCCGGTGACCAATGGAGGTGAGATCAGGACCGGGATGGGAAAGTTCTGGCTGGGCATGAGGGCCGAGATCATCCACCGCATGGCAGGAGGTGCAGTTATGCTGGGCCATCAAGTGAGCCGGGTTTGAAATCTGATCGAGCGAAGTGAAAGCGGTGGATGGCACGGGTTCGGTGGGAAAAGCTTTCCGTTCCTGCCAATGAAGGCGGAAGTTCCCTGAGCCATCGGGGAGGGATGAGTAGGTGATTTCAAGAGGATGCTCTCCGGGATTGAGGCGGAGGCGTTCAGATTTTTCCTCAGCCATGGTCACGACCTGTTTGCCATTAATTTTCAGGGTCGCGGTGCCTTCTCCGCTAAAGGAAAAGTAAAGGCGGTAGCGTTTTGGAATAACGAGAGTGCCCTGATAGGTCGTGGTGAATGGCCCAGGGGCAATTCCCGGAGCTGGGGGGGAATTTTTAGGAACATAGAGTGCGGGGAGTCGCACATGCGTCGCAGAGCTTTTATCACCGGATTTCGTGGTGCGTAGCAGAGTCGCCTGAGCGAATGAACTCGAGATGAGAAGGAGGAAAAGAAAGAGACGCATAGATGGAGGCAGGAGCTAGTGGCTGGATAATAAAACGTATTTAGGAAAAAAGGAAGGGACCCTTTTGGGTCCCTTCAAGGAGTGGAGATCACGCGAGGGGGAAGATTCTTCCCTGCTGCGGAGAGCGTTACTTCGGGAGTTGGTGAATAGTGCTGTAAATTTCTCCGATAAGTTCTTCACCATTCTTCGACTCGAGATCGTAGGAAAGGTGGACTTGCTGGGCAGGTTTGTGGCCTTCGAGTTCGATGATTACAGACTTCTTATCTGCGAGTAATTTAGCGCTGAGGATCTTCACCTTGTCATGGACACGGTGTTTTTTTGACTCCTTGAGCTTAGCGGCTTTCTCGGCTTCTAGGTCAGGCTTATCGACTGAGAAGTGGCCAGATCCATATTGCTTACTGCGAATGTATTTCCAGCGTTCGACGGTAAAGGAACTCGGATCATTCGCGAGTTCGGCATCAAGCTCGATATCGAAGCTTAGCTGAATGCCAGTTTTAGTAACCTTCATTGCGGAAGGAGTTGGCTTTAGAACTTTATCGTTCCGGCGGACTCGTTGTATTCCTGCTTCCTGAGCAGCGTTCGTCTGCCAACCTCGGAAGCCTGTCACGAAGAGAGAACCGTCATAATGGAAGGTGGCGCGCTGGGCTGATGAGCTAAGTTTCAGAGGAAGTTTTGTTACGCCACCTTGGTAGGAGCCGTTACTGATCTTTTCACGTAAGACGTGGTAGATACTCGATTGCCCGTAAGAGAGATGAAGAAGTTCTCCGGTGTTGATTCCGATGCGGCCGCGTCTGCTAACCCAAAGCTGTTGCCCCCCTGAATTATCGACATTCATGGGGAGGTAGCAGATAGGCTCAATGAATGGAGACTTATTTCCATGGCGAGTATCTTCAACACCGAAGAAGGGTTTTCCCTGAGCGGGATCGGCGTAGTTGATTTTACAGCAAGGCTGCCAGGT
>CALGMJ010000145.1 GCA_937958875.1 uncultured Verrucomicrobiales bacterium
GAAGATGAGCTGAATGAAAACCTAGATCAAAAGGACAATATGAAGCGCATCAAGCTCCCGCTGAAAAAGCCGATGGAATACCGTCAGGACATCATCGACTCCCGTGCAGCTCGTAAAAAAAAAATAACCGCTAAAACACCGAAAACCAAAAAGGTTACCGCCACGCCTGCAAAGAAAACTGAGTGGCAACAACTACTCGATATGGACCTCACCCATTGGGAAAAATGGGTGGGTGTTCCTCATAAAACCGTCACCATTCCCGGAGTCGAAGTCGATCCGAACTCGAATGGCATGAACGGCAAGCCTCTCGGACTGAACAATGACCCGCTCAACGTTCTCACCATGATCAAAGAAGACGGAATTCCCGTCCTCAAAATCACCGGACAAATCTACGCTGGACTTACCACCAAAAAGGAATTCGAAAACTACCACCTCTCTCTCGAGTTCAAGTGGGGTGAAAAGAAATGGGAGCCACGCCTGAACCGGAAGCGTGACTCAGGACTTCTTCTTCATTGTGTCGGTGAACACGGCGCTTTCTGGAACGTCTGGAAGCGCTGTCTCGAATGCCAGGTTCAGGAAGGTGACTGTGGTGACTTCTTTGCCCTCGCTGGAGCCATCGCTGATATCCCGGTCTTCAAACCAGAAAAAGGACGCCCTATCTATCGCCCTGGTGGTGAATTTGTAAGAGTCCATGGCTCTGCCCAACGTAGCAAAAATTTCGAAAAACCAAATGGTCAGTGGAACACAGTTGAAGTCCACACCGTCGGCGACACCATGTTTTTCTCCGTGAACGGAAAAGAAAACATGGCCCTCTATAACACTCGCGAAAAAGTCAAAGGAGGCGGCACCCGACCACTCACAAAAGGACAAATTCAGATTCAATCTGAAGCTGCTGAGGTCTACTACCGGAACATCAAGATTCGCCCTATTTCCACTCTTCCAAATTAATTCTTCGGAGCTGTCTCTAGCTCTCAGAACTTCCAGAATGCCATCACTTCGATGATGGCATTTTTGTGCCTTCGTGGAATGAAAAGAAACCATTCCCTTCTCATTCATTCGTCGTTTTTAAACCTGCCAAAAAGTCCGTTTCATTGCCTTCCTGAGGTTTCTTGCTATCACTTCGCCCGTGACGGCGATCAGCACCTTCGACGAAAAGACATTAAAGCTCGGCTCGGCCCTTCATGTCCAATACCGCCATCCCACCTTTGTCTTCTTCCGCTACATCTATCTAGCACTCATCCCCCTCGGGCTCTTCTTACTCTTCGTCTTCAAGGATCAAACCTTCGGCATTCTTTGCCTGATGATAGGGCCAGTCCTCTATTCGAGAAAAATTTTCTGGCAATACCGGCTCCTACAGAATGCCAAACGCTCTCCCGAACACGGCCAAGAGGTACAATGGACTTTTACGAAGAAGGGCTTCCAGCAGAAATCAACTTCTCACCAGCTCGACTTTAAATGGTCCCAGATTACCGAACGCTACCTGAGCCCCAAAGGCATCTTACTTTACCTCTCAAAAGAACAATATTTTGTCCTTCCGAGCTCTGCTTTCAAAACCCCTTCTGACTTCGAAAAAGTCACCACCCTTATTCGGGACAGAACATCTTAGACTCCCCCCGTATTTATCAGATCCACGCAGCTCCCCTATACATCCCTAAAATTCGCGTGCTAACTTACTTGCGAAGACTTACGAAACGTCCTACTATTCAGTATGGCAGAAACAAAATCCACTTTTGAGCTCACTTATGGCTACGCCGCCCCGGATTTTATCCTACCTGATGCTCACAATACTCCACACGCCCTCTCTGCACTGGTGGGCGAAAAAGGCACTCTCATCATTTTCACCTGTAACCACTGCCCCTTCGTCATCCACCTAGCGGAGGCCATCGCTCATTTCTCAAAAGAAATCAGTGACCTCGGCATCGCCACCATCGGTATCAACTCCAATAACGTCGATCAATACCCTGCAGACTCTCCTGAAAAAATGATCGAATTCTCCGAGCAGTATCAATGGCATTTCCCTTATCTCTACGATGAGAGTCAAAAGGTCGCCAAAGACTACCGCGCTGCATGCACCCCGGATTTCTACCTGTTTGATGAAAATCAAAATCTCTTTTATGCCGGACAATTTGATGGCTCCCGGCCCGGGAATGATGCCCCAGTGACCGGAGCAGACCTCCGCCGCGCTACGGAAGCACTCATTCATAAAGAACCTGCTCCGAATCCCCAGCTCCCCAGTAGTGGCTGCAATATCAAATGGAAACCCGGCAACGAACCTCCCTACTTCGGCTAGAAGCTAATCACGGGATCGTCAGTGGATTTCACCCCATATTTAAGAAATCTTCACCGTCTCCGGATCCCATGAAATTTCGGGAAAATTCATCTCCAGCTTCTCCATCGCGTCACGAATAATCTGTGAAACGACAAGGTTTCGATACCATTTCCGGTCCGCCGGAATCATAAACCATGGAGCATGCTCTGAGCTTGTCCGAGAAATGACATCCTCGTAAACCTCCATAAATTCATCCCACTTCGCGCGATCCTTGAGATCGTCAGGATTAAATTTCCAATGCTTCGAAGGGTCATCAAGCCGTGCTTGAAGACGCTCACGCTGCTCTTTGTTAGAAATGTGGAGGTAAAATTTCAAGATAAGCGTTCCTTCATCCGCGAGCATCTTTTCAAAATTTACAATATGCTCATATCGCTTTTCCCACACTTTCTGCGGGGCTAACTTTTTTACCCGCACCGCAATGATGTCTTCATAGTGGCTACGATTAAACACCGCGATGTGCCCATTCGCAGGCGTATGCTCATGAATACGCCAGAGGTAATCGTGTGAGCGCTCCTCGGTAGAAGGCGCTTTAAAGGGGGTTACCGTAATTCCCTGAGGGTCCACGGAAGCAAACACGTGCCGAATACAACCGTCTTTCCCCCCGGTATCCATCGCCTGAATGACGATGAGGACTTTGTGCTTCCCCTGCGCATACAGCTTTTTTTGCAGCTCTTGCAGCTCCCTGCGGAACTCATGTAAAATAGGGTGAGACTCGTCCTTACTGATGTCGAAAAGCGATTTTTCTTTTGTCGCCCATTCCTTCATCTTCACTTTCTGTCCTGGCTTGACTCGATAACGTTCTGTCGCGCTCTCTTCCGGCATACTTCATACTGAAGATTCATCAAGCTCTGCTGGCAAGCTAAACTGTCATACGAGTAAAATTGCACCTTGGCCGTGAATGTGCTTTCTAATCTGTAGTGTCAGCCATGAACCTCATCGCCACCATCCATGTAGGAGCCAGCGCCATCTCCATGATTATCCTCGGTGAAGATGATGCCGTGGTTGATTACCTCGAAAAACCAACCCCACTCGCACACGACATCTTTGGCACCGGAAATATTCGGCCAGCCACCATTGAGCGCTCCGTCTCGATCATTGCTGGCTTCCGCAAAGTTCTGAATGAACTGGGAGCCAGCAACTTACCGATCAGAGCAGTCGCTACCAATACGCTCTCTGAGGCTAAAAACGGCGACGTCTTTCTTAATCGCCTCCGCATCGCCTGCGATATTGACCTTGAGACCCTGGATGACGGTGAAATGACTCGTCTCGTCTTTCTCAAAACGAGACGTCGCCTTCTAGACACTCCTTCCATGCGAAAGCGCAACACCATCGTAGCGCACGTCGGCCCCGGTAATACCCGCATGCTTCTCTTTCGTAATGGTCAGGTCATCCGCTATAATTCCTACCGCTTAGGGACCCATCGTACTTGGGAAACGATCAACCAGCCTGAACTCTTCGGCGATGCAGCCCTCCGCCTGGTCAATGAGCAGATCTCTGCCACCGTCTCCCAGATCTACTATGACTTCCATAAAGATGACATCGAAGACATCGTCATCATTGGTCAAGAGGTTCAACACCTCTCCCCCTTTCTCTCTAAGCCTGATAAGACAAAATCTCGCCTACGCACCCTCCAGCAGCTGACTCATGAAGTCGCAAACACCACGGAGGACGAACGAGTGCGGCGTTACCAGCTCGATTTCCAAACTGCAGGCTCTGTCGTCCCCGCCCTCGCGATCAATCTCGCGATTGCAGAAATCTTCGGCGTCACCTCCGTCCGGGTGTCACCCTCTGACTACCAGCACGGCCTTCTCTCAGACCTAGCTCGCCACTCTCAGATGGCTACTGAATTTCGCCCGGAACTCATTCGCTCTGCTAAACATCTCGCGAAGCGTTACCGAACGGACCCGAAGCACGCAGCTCATGTAACCCATCTCTCCCTGCGCCTTTTCGATGAAACGCAGGAACTCCATAAGCTCACCCCACACGATAAACTACTGTTAGAAATCAGCGCCATCCTTCATGAAACTGGAAATTTCATCTCCTCCCGAAATCATGAAGAACACTCACTCTACATTATCCTGGAGTCCGAACTCTTCGGTCTAAGCTATTACGACAAGACAATCGTCGCCCTCATCGCCCGCTACCACCGTGGCCCGAAACCAAATCTTGGACACGAACACTATGGTGACCTTTCACGCCAAGATCGGCTCCGTGTTGCTAAACTCGCCTCCATTATCCGAGTGGCAGATGCGCTTGAACGAACACACTCTCAGCGCGTCAAAGATCTCACTACGAACATTCAAAACAACCGTCTTCGCCTCACCGTCAATGGAGTCGCAGATGCCACTGCCGAACGCCTCGCGATGCCTTCTAAGGGGAACCTCTTCGAAGAACTCTTCGGCCTTCAAATTGTCATTATCGAAAAATAAGCCCTTTCCATCTCTATGCCTGCCGACTTTATCAACCGCGAGCTTTCCTGGCTTGAGTTCAACCAACGTGTGCTAAATGAAGCCCTCCGCGATGACCTGCCCCTCTTGGAGAGACTTAAATTTCTCGCTATTTCTGACTCTAATCTTGATGAATTTTTTCAAGTCCGCGTCGGTGGCTTAAATCTTCTGCGAAAGCAGTCCCCACGTTTAAAAGATCTCGCTGGACTCACTCCCGCTCAGCAACTGGCACAGATCCACAAGCGTGTTGAAACCTTCGTTAAAACTCAATACCGCCTTCTCAATCAATCTCTCTTGCCCGCACTCTCGGAGACAGGATTAAAAATTCTCCCCGTCGCGGGACTTCAGCCTCATCAGCAGAGTGATCTCCACCATCTCTTTGAGGAAACCATCGCCCCCCTTCTGACTCCTTTTTCCATCGATGATCAAGGGATTGACCTCATTCCCTCCATGACGCTCTGCGTAGCGGCCCTCGTGCAGGATAAAGACACGCAAGAAGAGCGTTTGGTATTCATTCCTCTCCCCTCAAATCTACCGCGCTTCATCGATATCACGGGCACTGAGGATCATTCCTGCACTTTACTGGGAGATCTCGTAGGACAATTCTGCCACTACCTCTTCCCAGACGAAATAGTCACTGCCACCACCCCCTTCCGTCTCACCCGAAATACCGATATCGCAGTTCAAGAAGAAGATACCGGAGACTTTGCCGATGAAATGGAAGAAGTCATTATCGCCCGAAAACATTCTTCGGCAGTCAGACTACAGCTTCAGGCGGATGCACCCAAAAATCTCACTCGCGTTCTTCGGCGCGTTCTCAATATTCAACCCTCGGCTGTAATCGCAACGCCAGGCCCCATCGCTCTCACCGACTTCATGCAGCTGGTATTCATTGATGGCCTGGACCATTTACGTTCCCCCTCAATGCCTCCAGTCGACTCCCCTCAGGTTGATCTCAATGAATCCATCTTCGACACCATCGCCGCTGATGATGTTACCCTCCTACACCCATATCATTCCTACGAGCCTGTCATCCGCCTAGTCGAAGAAGCTGCGAGAGACCCTCAAACACTCGCAATCAAACAAGTGCTTTATCGTACTTCGAAAGATTCCCGCTTCGTCAAAGCCCTCGTCCGTGCCGCGCAGGCAGGGAAGCAAGTCACGGCCCTGGTAGAACTTAAAGCCCGCTTTGACGAAGAGCGAAATATCTCTGTTACTGATGAACTTCAGCGTGCTGGCGTCCATGTTGTCTATGGCGTCAAGGGACTCAAGACCCACGCAAAATTAACCCTCATTGTCAGAAATGAGGACGGTAAACTGATTCGCTACGCCCACCTAGGAACTGGTAACTATAACGAATCCACAGCACGACTTTACACCGACGTCTCTTACTTCACCGCCCGCCCTGAATACACCTCAGACGCCTCTCTCTTCTTCAACGCTGTCACGGGACGCTCAAAACTCGTGCGTTGCCAAAAACTCATTCCCGCGCCTACTCAAATGAAGCGGACATTACTGAAGCTCATCGAGGGAGAAACGGCCCGCGCTAAAGAAGGAGAAGAAGCCTACATCATGGCTAAAATGAACTCGCTCCAAGATCGCGACATGATCGAAGCCCTCTATCGAGCAGCCGAAGCAGGAGTCAAAATCGATCTCAATGTTCGAGGGATCTGTTGCCTAAAAACTGGAAAATCAAAGGCGAAGAAGAACATCCGTGTCGTCTCCATCATTGACCAATTCCTCGAGCACCAGCGCATCTTCTACTTCGGAAGAACAGGTGATTCACAAGTCTTCATCTCAAGTGCTGACTGGATGACCCGCAATCTGGAAAAGCGCGTCGAAATCATGACCCCTATCGAGGATCGGCGCTCTAAACGCATTCTCATCGACGCCTTACAAGCCTGCTTTAAAGACAACACCCAAGCCTCAGAAATTCAAACTGATGGCTCCTCTAAGCGTGTTGAAAAACAAAAAGGAGAGCGCTCCTTCCGCCTTCAGCAACACCTATATAAACGAGCTCAACGCGAAGCAAAAAACAGCAAGCAAGAAAGAGCAGCCTCCTTCGAGCCACACCTCCCGACTTAAAAAATCACGCTTCGGCCCGCTCCGAAATAATACGCCCTCGATCGAACTCGAGAACTCGATCTGCAATCTTCGTCGTACTTAAACGGTGAGCAATAATGAGAGTGGTACGATCCTTAATAAGCCGAGCGAGAGCTTGCTGAATTTTAGCCTCACTCTCATTATCCAGCGCACTTGTAGCCTCATCTAAAATCAAGATCGGAGCATCTTTCAAGAAAGCACGTGCGATGGCGATACGCTGCCTCTGCCCACCTGAAACCTTACTCCCCTTTTCTGCGACTTCAGTCTCATACCCATCTTCCAGCTCCATGATGAACTCATGAGCGTAAGCTTTTTTAGCAGCCTCGATAAGCTCACTCTCACTGGCACCCGGTTTACCTAAGAGGATATTTTCTCGGATCGTCCCGCTGAAGAGAATCGGACTCTGAGACACAAGAGCGATGCGGTCGCGCAACTCAGCCTTTGACCACTCACGCACATCCTGCCCTCCAACCAATAACCGCCCCTGCGTCACATCATAAAAACGTGGAATTAAATTCGCGAAGGTTGATTTACCTGCCCCACTGCTTCCTATCAAAGCAACACACTCGCCTGGTGAAATTTTAATGTTAATGTCAGAAAGTGCAGCTTCTTCTCCGTAGAAAAAGCTCACCTCCTCGAAAATAATCTCCCGTGAAAAAGGCTCAGGAATTTTAGGATTCTTAGCATCTTTCAGTTCTCCATCCGCATCCAAAACCTCCTCCAGACGGTCTAACGCAGCCACGCCCTGCTGGACAAGATTATGAACTGCACCCAATTTTTTAATCGGCTCATAAGACATAAACAGCGCCATCCCAAGCGCCATGAAGTCATTGAGTTTCATTCCATTTTGGTAACCTAGATAGAGCGCTACCGACAGCCCAGTTGCCGCCACCAGCTCCACTGCTGGAGAAACAAATTGGCGATATTTGATCACCTTCATGGAATAACGAATGAGCTCTGAAACTTGCTCACGAAATCGCTTTTTAACCGCATTTTGTAAGTTGTATGCCCGAATCTCCATTGGAGCCTGTAAACTCTCTGCCACTTGTCCGCTCAAATCTCCTGCGATATTTTGAAGAACTCGCGCCTTCTTCGCTAACCTCCGCCCAATCATACGAATCGGAAAAACGCAGAGAGGAATGGAAAGCAGAGAGATAATGGCCACAAAGCTCCCTTGAGCTGTCACTGAAAGATAAACTAACGCTGCCAAGGCCGCCAAGAGTTGAGCTGGCTGCTTAATCAAATCACCACTCACTTTTGTCACCGTCTGGCGGAGCATCTCAGTGTCACCAGTAAGGCGTGCAAGGAGATCGCCCGATTGGTGATTTTGATAAAACGAAATTGGCAAAGCCTGGAGCCGATCGAAAACCCGATCCCGAATCCCCTCTACGACCTTAAAACCGCAGAAATTGAGCAAATATGTATTGAGATACCCACTCACAGAACGAATCGCAAAAATGAAGGGAATCCACAAACAACTCACCAAAACAAGAGTCTCCGGGCTTACCTGCCCCAACATTCCCTCGATCCACTCTTCATACCAATTTGCCTCTTTAGAACTTTCTCCAAAAATTTGTGGAAAAATCACCTTCGCCATCAGCGGAAGCCCCAAACCGCTAGCAATGGCATAAACCACCGCTGCCACCACACCGCCAACAAAATGGCCCCGCACAGGACGGTAATACATGAGATAAGGCTCAAACCGCTTCCACATAAGCAGAAAGGCTAGCTCGACCACGCTAGGCACTCCAGACTTACTTCTGGACCTCTTCGCTTCCCTCAGTCAGCTTTTGCCCACCTTGATCAGCTTTACTTTCTATTCAAGTTTGCTGAATCTTTTCAATCATTTGCCTAGAGGCCCCACTGAACATATCTCCAAATGAACAAAGAGTTTTCTCATCTCCACAATTCGTTCAAATACCGGCCCGACATCGATGGACTTCGAGCACTGGCGGTTATTCCAGTAATACTTTTCCATGCGAACCTAGGCTTCCCGGGCGGATATGTTGGAGTTGATATCTTTTTTGTCATTTCCGGTTATTTAATCACTAGCTTGATCGCTCGAGAAATGATCAAAGGCGACTTCTCTTACAAAGATTTTTGGGAACGCCGGATTCGCCGGATTTTTCCACCGGCTGCATTTGTCACAATCCTCACAGTCATTGCAGGGGTTGGAATTCTTTTTCCTGAAGCTTATGCAGATCTGGGAAAAGCGGCTTTAGCCCAAATCTCAATGACTGCAAATTTTTACTTCTGGCAGCAAGATGGCTATTTCGCCAATGCCTCAGAATTAGAGCCCTTGCTCCACATGTGGTCTCTCTCGGTTGAGGAACAATTTTATTTCGTCCTCCCATTTCTACTAACAGCCCTCATAAAGCGCGGTGAGCGACGAACCCGTCAAATTCTAACTCTACTTTTCTTCGCCTCACTCATCTGGAGTTTCTATGGAATTCATTATTATAAGGCAGCTACATTTTACCTTCTTCCAGCAAGAGCCTGGGAACTCTTACTAGGATCTTTATTAGCCTTACTCCCTCTACCTGCAATTAAATCTGGGACCACTCGCCAGATTCTTGCCCTACTTGGACTAGGGCTCATTTTGTGGAGTTTCTTAAGTTACTCTCTCATTACACCATTCCCAGGATTCGGAGCTATCCCACCTTGTATAGGAACAGGTCTTCTCATATACGCTCATCAATCAGGCACAAGCTTAGTTGCGTCCTTACTACAATTAAAACCGGTTGTTTTCATCGGAAAAATTTCCTTTTCTCTCTACCTGTGGCATTGGCCACTTTTAGTCTACGGACGTCATTTATCGATACATGAAATGAGTCTTAGCGTCAGAGTAACTCTTGTAGTTTGCTCTTTCTTTCTCGCCTTATTCAGTTGGAAATTTATTGAAACGCCTTTCCGCAAGAAACGAATTGGAGCAAAACGCTCAAAGCTCTTCCATCTTTTCTGGTGGACATCAGGTCTCTCAGCGCTCATCTGCACCTTAATATATAAACTAGACGGTATTCCACTTCGCTTTCAGGGAGAAAGTGCTCGCTTTGCCGCTGCCTCAGAACCGGATAGTGCAGTCCCTGATATCGACAAAAATTTCCATGAATTCCCGCTAATTAATGAAAAATCCAAGGCCCCAATTCGCCCTGTTCTACTATGGGGGGATAGCCATGCTCGAGGAATGGCTGCTCTATTCCAAGAACTCTACCAAGAAGCAGGCATCAATGGTTACTGCGCTCCGCTAGGAGGAACCCCTCCTTTATTAGGAGTTAATCGACTTCCGGATGAAGATCACATAGCTAGTCACAACGATCGAGTATTAGAAGCGATTGATCGTTATCAGATTAAGCAAGTTATCCTCATCGCTCGCTGGGCATATTACTACAGTGTCGGAAAAATTTCCCGTGACGCAACTTTGAGTGATCGCGCAACTACTGGACGCCCTCCTGAAATCGTTTATCAAGAAGCCCTAACCAGAACAATAAAGGAATTACTTCAGCGCGGTATCGAAGTAACCATCATGAAACAGGTGCCATTACAATTTCGTAGTCCTCCTGCAACTTTATGGATGGCACAGAGGTTTGGCTACAATCCTGACGAAATAGGCATCACTATTCAGGAGCATCTTGATCATCAAAAAGAGGTCAATAAACTTTTAGATTCTATTGCCCAGCCAGGCGTTACCGTTCTAGACCCACTTGAATTTCTTGTCCTTAAAAACCAAAGAACTAAGATCCAACAAGATCAAAATATTCTCTACTTTGATCGTAATCATCTTTCACAGCCTGGAACCAAACTTCTCAAACCTCTATTTGAGCCTTTGATCAATAAACTAAAATCCATGGACTAGTGCCCTGCGCAAAGCGCTAGGCACTCCAGACTTACTTCTGGACCTCTTCCAGCCACTTGGCCACCCTTTTGCTGTGAGTGATTCCTCTTTATTGGTCGAAAAAGGACAACGTGTCTTCAACATCGAGATCAGCCAGCTACAGCAGCTCTCGCGGCGGCTCGATGACCGTTTCGCTCAAGCGATCAGTGCTCTGGTAGAGACACTCAACACTCAACGAAAAATCGTTGTGATCGGAGTAGGCAAATCGGAAAACATCGGCAAAAAAATTGTCGCTACCTTCAATAGTACGGGAGCGACAGCGGTTAATCTCAGCTGCCAGAATGCACTTCACGGTGACCTAGGTCTTCTTTCCACTGATGATCTCATCATCGCGCTGAGCTACTCAGGAGAAACACAGGAAATGATGAGCCTATTGCCTCATGTCAAAAAGCGCGCCGCTAAGATCATCTCGCTGACTGGAAATCCAAATTCATCACTCGCTCGACACAGCGATATCGCCCTCGATATCGGAGTCGATGATGAAGCTTGCCCACTCGGGCTAGCACCGACATCTAGCTCAACAAACATGCTTGTTCTTGGCGATGCTCTCGCCATGGTTTTACTGGAGGAGCGCGGCTTCCGGGAGGAAGACTTCGCGGAACTTCACCCTAGCGGAAATTTAGGGAAATACCTTCTAACACGGGTCTCAGACATCATGCGCAAGGGGGAAAACTTCGCCCTTATTTCACCAGAGACTACCGTGCAAGAATCCGTCCTTGCCATGCTAGCCTGCCGGGCGGGAGCTGCGGTTGTCGCGAATCCTGATCAGTCTCTGGCAGGAATCTTTACTCACGGAGACTTCGTCCGAGGTTACCAATACAACCGCGAAATCGGAGACACTCAGGTGAGTCAGCATATGTCTACTAATCCCATCACAGTCCAGGCCGATGACCTCGCGGCAAACGTCATCAAAATCATTCGAGAGAATCAGATTGATGACGTCATTGTCCTCGACGGAGATACAATCGTCGGCCTAGTTGATATCCAGGATTTATCTCGTTTTGATTTCGCTTAGTTAGCGAGCAGCGATAGGACTATTCCCTTTCGCAGGTTTAAAGACTGGAACCTGATCCCACTCGAAGGCGAAATTAGAAAACGACTGACTGATCTTCACCCGCTGCTCCTGAGTAAAGGCAGATGTTGTAAAGATAGGTAAGATGGGACGCTTAGTCAGTTCCTCCTTCGCATATTCAACTCCTTGTTTTTCCACCATTAGAAGGAAAGCAAGCTTACCTCCAGGTCTCTCACCAATACCGAGATCAACATCAATAATCTGACCTTTCCGTAGGCTCATCCAGCGACCAAAAACCAACTTCTGCCCTCCGATAGGAGACAGCCATTTACTAGAGTCACGATGCTCTTTCCAACGGCGAACAACTTTGGTCTGAATCTCAGGCCAGCAAGCGTGAAGCTGCGGCTTATCATCGATAAAGAGACTCAGGTAATCATCGGCCATCCCTGCGAAACGGTATTGCCCAGATTCAGGGACCACGAGTTTTCCAGAATAATGCGCAATCCATCCTTTCGGCTGCACTTCCTTTTCGGCACCAAAGTATTTCGGACCATCATTCGCAGGTCGAGTATCGATCGCTAGGTGTGAGAGAGTTAAGATATGGGGAGCCTGATAAAATGGCTCAAGAGACTCGGGAGAAAATTTCTCTTTATGGATCTCGCGGAGATTACTCACAAAGCGAGAAAGAGGCGTGCTTCCACGGCGCCCAGTCAGGTAGCCCACATTGGCCTTTCTCTCGCGGTCTTGCTTAAAGTCATAAAGTCTTCCTTTCAGGCCAGACCCACCTTGACTGCCAAAACCACCGGCATCACCGCCACCACCAGCACCACCACTGCCAGCACCACTCCCCCAGCCGCTCCCAAAGTCGCCAAGATCACCAACTCCATCTAGTCCTATCCCAAAAGGTTCTGCAGAGAACTCTGGAACAGGGATACTAAAATCTGTTGGTGCTACAGAGGCAATCGCCCGCGCTGCAGCAGCCGACGAGGGCTGAGATGGCTTGCGCTGAGTTGACACTTTCACCTTTTGCGTTTGCAGATTTTCGTCCTCTGCTACTGGAGCGTGGTAGGTGACGAAAGTAGGCGCGACAGAGTCGATAGTAAAAATTCTTACTAGGTACAGCAGCAGGCAAACGAGCAGGGTGCCCAATAAAGCTAAAATAAGAGCCGAAACTACAGAGGTATTTCTCGCATTGCGAAGCTGCGCCGCAACCGCTGCCTGTGAAGCTCCCACCGGGCTAGGGACGGGAACTGGAGCTGGATGATACTCTTCCTCCTGCTGCTCAACTGCTGCTGGGAGTTGGGTAACAGGGACCGGCTGTTGCTGCTCAGGCTGATACCCAGCCCCGATGACTTGCGTGTGCTGAGGCTGTTGCTGATATTGTGGCTGCTGCTGATATTGCGGCTGCTGCTGATATTGCGGCTGCTGCTGATATTGCGGCTGTTGCTGATATTGCGGCTGCTGCTGATACTGCGGCTGTTGCTGATATTGCGGTTGCTGCGGATACTGCTGCTGGGCGTGAGCTTGAGCTTGCGCGAAATGTTGCGCTTCTGCCTCAGCTTGAGCCTGCGATAGATGGTCGAGATTTTGGCCGTTTTCAGCAACTTGAGGCTGATTCCCAGCTGGCGCGGTCGGCACAAGCGGGCCTGTAGGCAGCGGATGTGGCACTGGTTGCCCTGCCGAGATATGATTCGCCGTGTCTGGGTTATTCATGTCGAATTAAACGGTTATAATTTCATTTCATTAGAATAAAAATGAAAAAAATCGTCTATCTACGTAAAAAGACAAAAATGTAAGCGCTCACTTCAGGGCGATCAAGTATCGGAGAACAGAAAAAATTCGCGATAATTTGAATCAAAAGCGGCTTCACGTCGCTTGAAGGGGAGGCTTCTTTTCCGGGTCAGACCGATTTTATCGCTAAAACGACTTCTTGGAGGCTGAGATCTGTTTTTCGGCTGTTCGATCGAGTTTTTCTGCTTCGCTTTCTTTTCTATTAAGCAGGAAGGCAGCATCTGTGCCCAACATTACTGACGCTCTGCTTATTAGAGCGGCTTTCCTCTATTCGCCGGCAAACTACAGATTCGGATTCTATACAGAGCGCCATCTACCTCTCCCCGATCCGCCAGAGCTTTAGATCCAGATGCTCCCCATCTTGCTGCACCGTGCAAAAATCTCCCAAAGACTGGCCATTGGCTGGCATCTTCACCAAGCCTACCTTTTTCGAAGAGGCAGGATCTGGCCCATGACAAAGCTGCGGAGAAATCTCCCCCGCTGAGAGAGGAGTGAAACTGCCATCTGCCATACTGATTCCCCAGAGATTGACCCGTAATTCTTCGTGGTCATCGATCACTGCCGTCACGAGACGGTTCGCCCCTAAATGATCGATCGCGAAGTTCCTCACTCGAATAATCCCCTCCGGTCCAGCAATCCCTCCCGTTTCAGGAAACTCTCTCTCGCCCCGGGCATCAGGCGTTAAAATCTTCTGAAATCCGTAATCAAATAGTCGTCGGGAATCTCCCACATTTGATCCCGTTTGTTGAAGATGGATCATCAGTTCCGTATCGAGCCTTCGTGCCACTGCTAGCACACTTGAGGTGCAGAAAGTCGCTGTTGGCTCATTTGCTCCCCCTTGGCTCTCAGTCCACCACAGCTTCCCATTTCCCCCTTTCCATCCCTCGCGCCCCAGATAATCCCCCACTGTCTTAAACTTTCCGAAAGGGCCACTACATTTCTCATCGCCTAAGAAAGTCACCCCACAGAGCAAATCATTCGGAGCTTCATCGCCATAGCGTTCGGCTCCCATCAGCTGGCGGAAAAGAGGATACTGCCAGCCCTCCTTAAGCACTGTGATTTGATCCTGCAAGTTCGTGACACACCCTCCTGCAGGATGTCCGTAGACTGCGGTAACACCCAGCTGAGAAACTCGGTCTTGCATCAGCTCGACAAAGTTTTCC
>CALGMJ010000146.1 GCA_937958875.1 uncultured Verrucomicrobiales bacterium
TCTCGATGCTGAGAAGCCTGACTTTACCTTGAATGTGCTCTCTTTGGTTGAGGCCATTTTAGAAGATCCTACCGCCGTTATTCGGAAGCAGGTTGATAAACTCAAGACTGCGCTAGTCGCACAGATGAAGGAAGATGGCGTCGACTATGATGATCGCATGGAAGCACTCGATGAAGTAGAGCATCCAAAGCCGGGGAAAGATTTCATCTATCAAACCTATAATGATTTTTGTCTGCTCAACCCTTGGGCGAAAGAAGCGGGGGTGCGGCCGAAGTCGATTGTCCGTGAGATGTTTGAAAATTGGCACTCCTTTGAGGATTACGTGAAGCTTTATGGCCTAGAGCGAAGCGAAGCGGTGCTACTCCGACATCTTTCGGAGGTTTATAAAGTGCTCGTGCAAACCGTGCCTCCGTCTCAGAAAACAGCGGAACTACAGGAAGCGGAAGCTTATCTTGCCGAGATGCTGCGTGGGGTGGATTCTAGCCTCATTGATGAGTGGGAAAAGCTCATGAATCCCGAGGCAGAAGAGGCTGGAAAAGAAGTCGCGGCGCCGAAGAAAGAAGTTCCTTTTACTCGGAAGAAGGCTGAATTCGAGCGAGCGGTGAGGCACCGGGTCTTTGATTTAGTAAAGGCTCTCTCTCAGGGGAATTATGATGCTGCTGCAGAAATGGGGGCGGTTTCGGTAGGGGAAATCCGGCAAGTGATGGCGCCTTACTTTGAAGAGCATGGTCAAATCCGGCTTGATCCTGAAGCGCGGAGTACGAAGTATTTCCGACGAAATGAATCAAGCATCGAGCAGACCCTCGTCGATGATGAATCTTTTAATGACTGGCAGATTAAGCTTACCCTAGACCTAGCACGATGTGATGAGAAGGGAGAGGTCGTTTATCGTCTCGAGGAAATTTCGCCGATTTAGAAGGCCTGCCGAGCCTGTCTCCTTAGGCTAAAGATGGATTTATGGGATCACCACAACTTCAGGAGTTTCGAAAAATATTGAAAATCCATGAAGAAGAGTTAGCCTGAGTTCGTAGAAAAGAGCATGAGCGAACAATTGAGAGACAGCAGTATCCGCAATTACATGCGTGATATTATGGAGACGGATCTCTTGTCACCAGAACAAGAGGTAACGCTCGCGAAGCGAATCTCTGAGGGGGATATGGAGGCCCGTGATCATATGATTCGAGCAAATCTGCGACTTGTCGTTAAGATTGCCCGTGATTATGCCGATTATGGTGTGCCCTTGGCTGATTTGATTTCAGAAGGGAATATTGGCCTGATGAAAGGGGTTGAGAAATTTGATCCGGAGAAGGGGGGAAAGCTCAGCACCTACGCTGCCTGGTGGATTAAGCAGTCGATTAAGCGAGCTTTGAGTAATCAGGGGAAAACAATCCGCCTGCCTGTCCACGTCGTAGATAAAATTTCCAGAGTTCGTCGGATCGGAAATCTCTTAGCGGAGGAGTTGGGGCGTGAACCTAAGGATGATGAACTTGCAGATGAGTTGGGAATTTCTCGGAAAAAATTAGCACTTCTTAAGCAATCCGCGCTGACTCCAGCATCACTTGATGCTCCTGTGGGTGAGGATGGTGAAGCGACTTATGGAGAGAAAATCAGCGATGCGAATGCGGTGAGTCCTTATGAGGCTCTCTCACGGCGGAATATTCAGAAGGAGGTTGATGGGCTGCTACTGGAGCTGAATGATCGAGAGCAGAGAATCATCCATGCTCGCTTTGGGCTGGGAGGAAAAAAGCCCATGACATTAGAAGAGGTGAGCCGCGACTTTGGGGTGACCCGCGAGCGAATTCGTCAGCTTCAAAATATCGCCCTCTCCAAAATGAAGAAGGCGCTCTGTCAAAAAGAGAGAGATCCACGAAGGCTCTCACCTTTTTCAAAGTTAACGACGCCGACGTCCTAGCAGCGCTAGCATTCCAAAGGCACTCAAAAGGGCCGAGGAAGGCTCAGGAACGACTTCGCCGATGATTTCGAAATTATCGAGCTCGAGTTCGTTGTTACCGAATTCGGCGAAATCATTGATGATAATCTCTACGCTCGCTTGATTCGCTAACAAGCTGTTCAGTGAAATTGATCCAGATTCGGCGATACTGTTATCAGCATCGACAGAGGTGTAGCCGGTGATGGGGATGTTATTTTGATCTGAGTCACGAAACCAAGTGCCACTCCCCCCGACACGATAGAAGAGGTCGAAGCTTTCGGCTAGGAAGCCGGGAGTTGATTCGATGTCGAAGCGAATCGACAGATCGTTAAATCCGAGAGTGCTGAGCGTGATGTAGATGAGCCCATCATTACCGAAGTCCTCTCCTGCGAGGACCCCTAAGTCATCATTGCGATCAATAGAAAAAATGCTTACCCCAAGGATGTCGAAGTCATTACCGCCACCTCTGACATCGTCAAATTTCACGGAGCGGGTGCCACCGTAGGCGATGCCGCTAGTTGGGGACGTGTAGCCGAAGCCACCACCACCATTTTGATCCAGATTATCCGCGTTCCCTAGGAAAGCCTGTAGGTTTGCATCGTTACTAGAAGTGTTATCGACGTCAGCCGCAAAATCGATCTTGCTGACAGCGGCCCCCATGGTGTCGTAATCGTCTTCAAAGCCCCAGAATGCGACGACTTCCACAGCCTGGGCAGAAAATGAGATGACAGAAGCGGCGAGAAGCGTGGAAAGAGTGAATTTCATGATAAAATAGTATGAATTCGTCTGTGGTATAATCAATCAGGTATGATCTTGCGAGCCAATAGAAGTGTCAAAAATTGAAACTTAAGACACACTGTCGCGCGCACTTGCCGCGAGGTAATCGCGGTTGAGTTTGGCGATGTGGTCTGCGCTGATTTCTTTTGGGCAGGCCGCTTCACATTCGAATTGGTTGGTGCAGTTTCCGAAACCCTCTTCGTCCATTTGATGGACCATGCCAAGCACACGCTTATCCTTTTCTACCTGTCCTTGTGGGAGGTGGTTAAGGTGGGAAGCTTTCGCAGAGACAAAGAGCATCGCGCTAGCGTTCTTACACGCAGCCACACAGGCTCCACAGCCGATACAAGCAGCAGCATCAAAGGCGGCATCAGCATCAGCCTTTGGCACTGGGATGGCATGAGCATCAGGAGCTGAGCCCGTGCGCACTCCGATGTATCCACCGGCCTGAATGATGCGGTCAAAGGAGGAACGGTCTGTGACTAAATCCTTCACTACAGGGAAGGCATTCGCGCGGAAGGGCTCGATCCAGATGGTCTCGTTATTAGAGAACTTCCGCATGTGAAGCTGGCAGGTGGTAATGCCGCGCTCCTTAGAATGTGGAATCCCATTGATGGTCATGGAGCACATTCCGCAGATTCCTTCCCGGCAATCGTGGTCAAAGTGAATGGGTTCCTCACCATCACGAATGAGTCGCTCATTCACGATGTCAATCATCTCAAGGAAAGATGCCGAGGTCGGAATTTCCTTGGCCTCGTAGGTTTCGATACGGCCTTCGACTTCAGGATTTTCCTGACGCCAGACTTTGAGAGTAAGGTTGAGAAGAGACATGAGAATGGAGGATTTAAAATTGCGGAATGGATGATTTGAGCGACAGGGAGAATTTTAAGAATTATCGCGAGCCGTTTTGATCGATGGTAAAAAGATAGCAGTCAGTTCTTCAGCTTCAGTCTTGAGAGCAGACACTTTTGATTCGGGAAGAAGTTCACTACGGATGATGAGTTGAATCCAAAGGGCTGTTTCATCAGCTTCTTCGGCACAGATTCTAAGTTTGTTGATAAAGTCTTTGCGAGATTTGGCGAGACACACGGCTCGGTAGTTGGCGGTAACTGAGGTTCCAGAGCGAATGATCTGTCGAGCGATGGTGGTCGATGCCAGATCTGATTTCAGAGCCCGCACCAGAGAAATAATTCGAACACTGAAATCTTCGGTCCGAATTCTCAACTCTGCGGAGTTCATGGAAATAATTCATTCTGCAATTTAAAGATTCTTCATTTATAACTCCGAATCGATGGCTGGACTTCTTCGAACACGAGTTCTTCTTTGTGGAGCTTAGGGGCTTGGCCTTCGCCGGTGTGTTCCCAGGCGGCAACGTATTGGAAGTCTTCGTCGTGGCGCTTGGCTTCGCCGGGTTGGGTGCGGCCGTCTTTGACTTCGGGGTCGGAGTCGAAGAACTGGTGCTCGCTACGGAAGTGACCACCGCAGGATTCTTCGCGGTTGAGAGCATCATGGCAGAGGACTTCCGCGAATTCGATGAAGTCTGCCACGCGGCCGGCTTTTTCAAGTTCTTGGTTGAGGCCATTGGCGCTGCCGGGAATGCGAACATTCGACCAGAATTCATCGCGAATTTCTGGGATGCGTTTGAGCGCTTCTTCGAGACCGGCCTTGTCACGAGCCATGCCGCATTTATCCCAGACGAGGAGTCCGAGTTCGCGGTGGAAGGAGTCGACGGACTTCTTACCCTTGATGTCCATGAGGGACTTGAG
>CALGMJ010000147.1 GCA_937958875.1 uncultured Verrucomicrobiales bacterium
GATTTCAGATTTTTCGTCAAGGTAGAGCGTTCCATCACCATCGCGCCAGATTAGATTATAAAATCGTGAGGCCATGATGACGTGCTGAAAGCGACGTTGCATGAAAAGCTGCACCATGAGTGCTTGGTATTGGACCTTGGCGAGTTCTGATTTAACTTCTGTTTTGAGGCGGTGCGCTTTCTGCATCGCTTCGATTTCTCCGACTCGTTTTGATTTATAAGCGTATTCTTGGGAGGTAGCTCCATATCCCGCAGAGGGGATCTGGGCGGTGGCTTCTGCGGCTTCTGCTCCACCCTGGCTTTGGGTTCTGCCTAGCTCTGTTTTTTTGTCGTGGCGCGCTTTCCAGTCGTTATCTCTGATGAGGCGCTCTTGCTCGGCCTCCATGGCTTTGATGAGGGTCTCAGATCCCTTAATGTCACGCTTTGCCAACATAGCGGTGTAAATGGCATTCGCGAGTGAGTCACAGAGTTTAGAGTCACCGGGATAGCTGGAAGCGCGGGGGAGAAGGTGGAAGGAGGCGTAGAGTTTCTTTTTCCGGTTCTCTTTATTGTATGGCGAGATGGTATGTAAAATTTCAGCGATTGTTTCGCGGTATTCCTGAGCTGCTTTTGAGCTTTCCTCGGGCTCGTTCAGGTATTTCTCAAAGCGGGCTTCCATGAGCCGGTTATCTGTCGAGGCCCAGGTTTGGCCGTTAAAGGAGACGAGTTCGTTGGAAGGATTATAAAATGGGAGTTCGTTGCCGAAGAGGCCGCCTTGTTGTCCCTGGGGAGCCTGAGTCTGAGTGACGGTATCGCGGTTCCGATTCGGCTGCACAGCTTGGTTTTGAGGAGGGGTGTAAACCTGCGCTGAAGCCGAAAGAGTGAGTAAAAGAGTGGTGAGAGAAAATTTCATCGATTCAGGGAGGTTAAAGGGCTTTGACATCTGAGGCGACAGCTAGGCCATCACTGTTGAAGCGCAGGAGGAAGGAGTAATCTTGGTTAAGATTGAGGTTTACTTTATTGAGGTCACTCGGCACGAGAATTGGAAGAAAAGTGGCGCTCCCGTTTTCTTCTACTTTTAGGGCAATCATCTGAGCGTTACCTTCATTTCGTCGGTCGATCAAGGTGCCTGTGGCCTGAACTTCATTTCCTACGAGGGCATTTTGATTCTGGCGATACTGGGTTACATTCACTGTTTCTGCCTGAAAACCCTCCGGCTTACGGTTGAGAAACCAATATCCTCCGCCAATGACGAGGATGAGAATAAGAGCCCCCATGAGGAGGGCTTGAGCGTTAACACCAGAGCTTGCACGACGGGCCATAATTATTGTCTTTAAATTTAATAGCGAAGGAGAGTGGGCGAAATGTTTAATCCCATTGATGACGAGAAATGCCAACCCAACTTGCCAAGAGTCCTACTACAATATGAATCGCGAGAACAAAGAAGCAAACATTGGTCGTCGATAGTGCAGTTTCGATCACGGTTTTCACGGCGGTGAGATGCTCTCCAGAGAGAGATTTGACGCTTCCAGACCAAGCCCAATAGGCAGAAATAAAGGGCCGGGTGAAGGTTTCCACATGACTAGGAAGGGCGAGAACGGCTCCCGAGAGAGGTAGCTGAAAGCCGACAAGGTAGACTGACAGGAGGGAGGCTTGCTCAGCGGTGCGCATGAGGCTGGAAATTCCCAAGCAAACAGCTGTCATCGCGGCATTGACCATGATGAGGTAACTGACATGCCGGGTAAAACCTCCGGCGGCTTCTGGAAATGGCCAGAAGAAATCGACAAACCACGCCATCCAGAGTGACTGAACCACCACAAGAATAGCGAGGAAGGAGATCTTACTCGCGAGATAGGCGAGTGGGCGCACGCCTCCGAATTTTTCTTTTTCTAAAATGAGGCGCTCACTAGCGATTTCTCGGGCCGCATTGTTGGACCCCATGAGGGAGAGGAGGACAACTTGAAACATAATCATGCCAGAAACGGCAGAGCCAACCTTGAGGCGGTCTTCCCGGACGGCGGCGCTTTCTTCGATCTTTGCCTCGATGCTGGAACTCGTTGCTGCTGAGAACTTTCGCATATTGGCATTTGCTTTTTCCGAAAAGAGAGTGACGAGGAGCGGAAAGCAGACGAGGATGGCGAGTTGGAGAATGATTTGGCCCCGGTCACGGAGTAAAATGCGCCATCTCCTTGAAAGTAGAGTGAAAAATTGACTCACAAAACCAGGAGCACGTATAGAGTCAGACATTTCTTCTTCCACGAGCTCTTCTGTTTCTTGGTTTTCTGTAACCGTCTGGGAACGTGCGAGTTCTGGGAGTTCGAGTGAGCCTTCATCGACCATGCGGTCGCGGTTGATGATTAGTTTTTGGTGATAGGCGTCTCGGTGTTTGAGCCAAGCGTGACGCCATTTTTCAGAGGCCTGCTTTGCAAGTCTGGGGTAGACGAGCTCGGTATTATCGACCGAGAAATAGTGGGTGAGGCCTTCAGGCGGGCCGTGATAGGCGACTTTTCCTTCATGAAGAACGAGGATGGAGTCATAAAGCTCGAGATGGGCTAGTGAGTGGGTGACTGAAAGGACGATCCGGCCTTCTTTTCGAGAAAGATCATGTAGAAGGTGAACGATGTCGCGTTCTGAGCGAGGGTCGAGCCCGCTGGTGACCTCATCGCAGAGGAGGAGTCGAGGATCAGAAACGAGTTCCATAGCCAGCCCGAGGCGCCGCATTTGTCCTCCAGACAGCACGTTCACCGGGCGGTCTGCCAGGGTGGCGAGGCCGGTCTCTTCCAGCACTCGGTCAATGCGCTCATCGAGCTCTTCGGTAGATGATGATTTTACCCGAAGTTTCGTGGCTGCTTCGACGGATTCATCGACGGTTAGCTGTGGATAGGCGATGGAGAACTGGGGAACGTAGCCGATTTCCCATGGTTCTAGATCACCTTCCTCTGAGAGATTTCGGCCATTCCACCATAAAGAGCCATCTGATTCAGGGTTCAGCCCGGCAATTGTCTTAAGTAAAGTCGTCTTGCCACACCCGGATGGTCCTACGATGGCCATGAAATGTCCTCGTGGGACCTTTAGGCTGGCATGGTCCACAAGGTGATGAGGCTCACCATCTTTCTTAATCGTGAAACAGACGTCTTTCAGTTCGAGCACAAGTCGTGAGGTCGGGGTTATATCATCACGTTCAGAAACTCTCTCATGAACGTTCCATTAGATTATCGAGTCATTGAAAAAGTGGGAAGTGTGAAAGTCAGGCCAAAGGGCGACGCATTGCGCCAAGTAGAATGACACCTGGATGAAAACGTTATATGGGATTCTGAGTCATCAAAGTAAGGGAGAGTATTTGGAAAGTTGTTGAGCGAGATCCCCGGGGAGTGGTTAGTTTAGATTCCGCTTTGGTTTCATGAGGATGGGGCGGGGGCAGATGGGAGCGTCTACCTTTTCCTCTGGGTAGGTGGACTGATAGAGGGTGGAGGCTTGAATTTCTTGAATGATGAGATCTTCACTCCAGTCTCCCTGAATGAGCCGAGCGGCGAGGTGATTGAGAATTTCTACTTTTTCGGGACGAGCACTGGCTGGACCCATCCCTTGAGGGGCTAGAAATTCACCGAATTGAGCGTGCCAGATTTGATTTACGGCGATGCGGGCAAGTCGGCTCTCTGTGAGATTATTAGCTAGTTCGAGGCGTGATTGATGATTGAAGGCATGGATGGCAGGGTGCGGGGATTCTCGTTTTGGAAAAGTAAGTGGTTCCATCACGGAGAGTTCATCTTGTCCTTCATTGGCATAATGGTGAGCGCGTAAGCTCGCGATTTTTTGTCGGATTTGGCGAGCTTGAGAATCAAGAGCACTGAAGAAGAATTCTCTCCCTGGAGTATTTTCGAGAAGGCTTTTCCCAGTGACGAGATGCTGAATTTCCTGATGGGTGAGGGCTCTTAGATAGCGGGAGAATTCGTCGATGAGTAGGACGGTGTCACCAGTGCCGCCGAGAGTGAGCGGGCGAAATGCGACAGGACCGCTAAGGGTGGTTCCAATGGGTTTGGTAGCAAGGGCTTTGCCATTGAGGTATATTGTTAAGCCGTTCGAAGTACGGCTTCCATCATAAGTCAATGTAAGATGATTCCAGCGATTGAGAGTGGCGATACGGGCGGAGCTTTTGATGCCGATGGCATTACCAGGCCAGTAGCGAGATAGAGTTGCCTGAAGGTGGCCTCCGCGGATAGAGAGTGAGATGCCGTGAGAGAGGATGGTGTGATTTTGGCTCGTGGTGCGAAACCAGAGTGCGTAGGTCACGGGGGTGAAGGCGGTCTGCCGGATTTGATCTGAGAGGCGTAATGTTTCTTCGCCTTCGAGGGCGAGAGCTTCCCGATGGATTCCGGTGCTGGTACGGAGCCGTTTCTTACTGGTGCTTAATTTTTCGCCAAGGGCGAGGTTGAAGAGGCGGCCGCTATTGAAGGAATATGCGTCAGTGAGGTCGGTGATGATGGGGAGCCGGTCAGGCTGTTGAAGCCATTCTTGGTAGGTGTTTTCTCCGGTGCGAATTCTTTCGGTGATGCTTGTTTTGAGCGCATCGAGTTGAGGGGGAGGTGAGAGTTTGTTGAGCGTGGTCGGCGGCTTGAGTGGGTGTGTAGGCTGCCCATCGTATGAATGAGTGAAGAGTTGGGTAAACTGGGTGAAGTCGTCCGGTGAAATTTCCTCCGTGGGGTGGTGATGGCAGCGGGCGCAGTCGAGCTGAAGGCCGAGAATTTTTTCACTCACCATGGTTGCCCGCGAGGCTGGAGCGTCTGGGGCCTTGCGGAGTGGATGCGTGGCTTCAGGATGCTCCAGGTAGTCACCAGCGATGAAGAGGCGCAGTTCTTCGGGGGAGAGAATGTCTGGTGTCACTGAGGTCTCCCTCGGCTCGGTTCGTTGAGTGGTGATCTGAGGAAAAAATGAATCGATGCTTTTCCCTGAGGCTGCTTTAGGGAGGGGCTTTGTAGTCCAGTGAGGGTCGATTTTTTGCCCTTCAGAGATCCAGCGGAGAAGAATTTCCTGTTTTTCTTCGGTGAGGTCCCCCGGGTGGGGGAAGGAGAAGGAATCGGGAAGTTGAGGAGAGGTGAGCTTGAGACGATATGCCGCTGCCTCAGGGGAGTCAGATGTATCTGGGGAGGCTGGGCTGTGGCACTGGAGGCAGTTATTTGCCAGGATGTCTCGAACTTCGTTCTGGTATGAGACTGGGGGGACGGAGTCTGCGGTAGCTTGGCGATCCGTGTCAGGTTTTCGACAGGATGAAATGGTGAGGAGGGGGAGGATGAACCAAAGCCGGGACGACATTGCGGGAGATTGCGCGGAGCTTGGGGGGGCGTCAAGCGGGTCGTGAAGTGGCTGCGATGATAGATTTTGAAAAAAATGAAAAAAGTTAGACCTATTTTTCCATGAACTTCGCTTCTATTAGTGATGGCGGATTTCGCTCGGCCTCCTCGCTGAGGTGGGGTCAAGTTCGTCCTCGAGATTTTCCATTTTTCAATGGGGCTCCATTTCCTAGCTGCTTTCTTTTAGCCAAAAAAGTATGCCATTTTCAATGAGGAGGAGTTTCATCGATGAGGAAGGTTTTCTCACTGGGTTTCTTTGTTTGACGCTTCGGAGCCTAGGCAGAAAAAATCCCTCGATAAAAAGGAAGGTCTCCTCGCCCTGGTTGTTGTTGGGGGCGAGGGGGCCTTCTTCTTTTCGAAGGATGTGGGCTGATGAGTGTGAGGGCTATTTCAGGGTGGCATGAATCTGCTGTAGGCCCATGACGGAGTAGGAGGTGACTAGAATGGGGTCATTTTCCATCCACCGGGATGTTTCATTAATCCAAGATCCATCTTCGCGTTGGGTGCTGAGGATGCGGGTGGAGAGTTCGCGGCGCCAGTTGATCTCTTGGCCATCTTTCCCTGTGAGAAAGGGGAGGTTTGCGGCGACGAGGGTTTTGGCGATGGCATGGTAATAGTAGTAGAGGCCCTGTCCGCCGAGGCCTGGATTTTCATCGAGGGTATAGTTGTCGCCGAGCCACTTGATGACGGATTTAACTCGAGGGTCATTAGGGGTGAGGTCTGCGTAGACGAGGGAGAGGAGGCCGGCGTAGGACATGGAGCCGTAGCCTCGTAGGGAGACTTTACCGTCTTTGCTGGTTTCGGTACCAGCCTTTGAATTACCGGGGAAATAGACGAAAGAGCCGTCATTTCCGGTAAGTTCGCCGGGGTTGGTGGATTCAAGATTCTGACAGCGGGAGACGAAGGCGAGGGCGGCCCCCCAATCGAGAGTGGCTTGTTTTTTCTCTCCGGTATCGGTGGCGAGGGTTTTCGTGTGATAGAGAGCTTCTAGAGCCAGGTGGGTGTTTGAAAGGTCTGAGTGGGCGTAGGTGCCACCGTAGCCGATACCGCCGTCGAAGGCGCTATCATCTTCTCCTTTGATCCCCCAGTCAGTCTGTTGGTTGATGAGGAAGGCGCGGGCTTTGAGGATGACGTCCTTATATTTCTTCGCATCGGCAGAGACGAGGGCCATGATGGAGGCGGAGGTGTTATAGGTGGCGAGCCCTTTTCCGTAGATGCCGCCGTCTGCTTTTTGTTGGCTGACGAGCCAGTTGAGGCCTTTTGTGTGGGGCTCGGGCAGCGGTTTTGAGAGGTCGCGAGCGGGGTCTAACAGGAGGGCCCGCAGGGCCATGGCGGTGAAGGCGGGTAGTTTAGGCTCACCCCAGTAGCCGTCAGCATGCTGTTGGCTTAGGAGGAAGGCGTTTCCTTTTTTGATGGTCTGTTCCATCTCGAGCTTTTCAGAGAGAAGTTCATCTGAAAAGGCGGAGAGAGTGAGAAGAAGGAGGGCGAATGGGGCGAAGAGTGTTTTCATAGCGCGTATTTCTGAGATATGGGCTGGTTAGGACTTTTCGGGAGAATGAGGTTTGATGGTGATGGTAACTACGGATTCGATTTCGGGCAGGCGCTTTTTATGCGGCAGCCAAACTTCATCATTTTCGCGGTCTTTACCAAGATAGTTGATCATGGCGGGTTGGCTAGTGAGGATCGCGATAATATCGCCTGCGATGTCCGCTTTATAGCGTCCCTCATGGAGGTAGGAGCCGGTGTAGAGCCAAGGGCCGGGTGGCATGGATTTTTCCGTTGTGGCGTGGAGAATGAGTTCGTTGAGCGGGACGGTATGTGAGGTGTCTTCCTTTTTCCAAGTTACCTCGATGGCGATGCGTGCCGCCTTTTTTTGTTCTTCAGGGACTTTAGGGAATTTTCCGGTGAAGTTGAAATCCTCATCCATGATTTCAAATAGCTCGGGAGATTCTTGATAGCGGAGAAGTTTGAGAGCGATGTTGAGATTGGTGGGCGAAATATCGGTGAGGAAGAGGGCTTCGTGGACTTTTCCCTGCGTGAGGACGAGGACGTATTCGATGATGCCTTCGTTCATATTGATCCCGGCTTGGAAGGAGATCTCACGGGTGTTTTTGTTGAGGGTGATTTTTCCAATACGGAGTTGATCATCCCCAATTTCCTGAATGAGGGGCTTAACCTCCTGTGAGAGAAGGGGGGAGAGGGTCATTAGGGTAATTAGGAGAAGGCGGAGCATGATCTTGTGTTCAACGTGCGTGTGGAGAATTTTCTTAGTATAACTCTTGGGGACGTTCGCCTTTTTTGAAGCGGAGCGATTCTTGTGGAGCTTTCTTTTGAGGTGGTAAAAGGGTGTGCGCGTAATCGCGCCACATGAGGCGGGTCATACCTTCGCTCAAATCCCGTGGAGAAGCGCCCGCAGGCATGGGGTAGCCGAGATCTGTGAGCTGGAGCCGGACCATACGAAAGACGATTTTAGCAAGCTCGTCAGTGGCTGTCGATCCCTCACGATAAAGTGAGTTCAGGGTCAGGACAGGGCCATTTCCACCTGCCGTGATTTGTAGGGTGACAGCATTCGATGGTTCTTCTCGGTCGCCGCTGGTGATTTTTGGGATGACATTTAGCTGGTCTCCAGAGGCTTCACGAATCTGGGTGGCGACGCTGAGAACGGCTTTTTTTAGGCTCTCTGGTGCCTTACTGGCGGTGGTGAGGTGAAGGGTGAGTGTGATTTCGGCAGAGGGGTCAATATTCCACTTTGGGAGACCTTGGGCGAGCGCGGTGATTCCAGCGGCTGCTTGCGCGGTTTCATCCAGATTTGCGATGGTGGAGTCAATGACGCGCTCGAGGGCGAGCATGGCGCGTTGAGATTGGCCGAGAGTTTGCAGTTTAGAAGAGAGATCTAGGGTGCGGGCGGCTCCTTCTTTTTTTGCAAAGTGTTGATATTCTGAGAGGCCGGGGGAGTGGGTGAGTGGGCCGAGTTCTGCGGTGGTGATCTGTTTGGCTTTTTGGGGTTCCGCCAGATCGGTCATTGCGGGGGCTGGTGGTGGGAGGAGCACGGGGTTTGCTTTGGGGATTCCGCTTACGAGGTCCGCCCCGAAATCTTCAGGCGGAAGGGGACGATTCTCTGGGGTTAGAAAGTCGTAATGGCGCGTTCCGGTAACCCAAGTCCCATAGATGGTGACAAGGGAGGTGGGAACCACGATATACCAAGGAATCTTCAAGGCCCCGATACGATGAAGAGTTAGTTCCAAGATGCAAGAACGAGGCCGTTTTTCCTGCGTTCTCTCTTCTTAAAGAGGGGGATAAAAAAAGCCCGCGAATCAAATCGCGGGCTTCTTGAGAAATATGCTAGGTGAGTGAAAAATCAGTCAGCGCTCTTAACGAGAGTCGCTTTCTTACCAACGCGGTCGCGGAGGTAGTGGAGACGAGCACGACGAACTTTTCCGCGAGAAACAACCTCAACCTTCTCGATACGTGGGCTATGCTCACAGAAGACACGCTCAACACCTGTTCCGTAAGAGATCTTACGAACGGTGAAGCCAGAGTTAAGGCCGGTGCCACCGCGACGAGCGATGACGATTCCTTGGAAAAGCTGAATCCGCTCTTTACCACCCTCGACCACGCGAGTGTGAACTTTCACGGTATCACCTACGTTGAAGTCGGTGGTCTCAGACTTCAGCTGCTCTTGTTCGATTTTTTTGATGATATCCATAATCGTGATCGGTTGGTTGCGGGGCGCAGGAGCTAAGGGATTTGAGAGAGCTTTGCAAATGTTTTTTTGCTTTGATAACCACTTAAAAATTCTGCGGAGCTGGTTTGAAGTTTATCCAGCCTCGATGAGGTGGATGGAAAAGCTACGCGTGAAAAGATTGTGGAGCTCTCGAGAGAGTTTATTTGACCTGGAAGCTGAAGTCGCCCGATTGAGTGAGAATTTCGGTATTACCAGTGGCGGAGTCTTTTTTGACTAACTGGGTGCCAAAGGCGTCTTTGATTGATTTTCCAGACTCGGTAACGGTCTTATCAGCGCTTTGAGGGAGGGTGATAATTCCTAGGGCCCCAGGAGGAATGGTGCAGTCGAGTGTGAAGACGCCTTCGGAAGATTTTTTCCAGCTGACGGAGATTTTTCCTGCGGGGGAATCGTGGCTGGCCGAGACGTGGGTGAGGCGATCGCCAGTAGGGATGACTGGGGCGATACGGATCTGCTGAAAGCCAGGGGCGGCGGTGTCGATTCCGGCGAGCGTGCTCATCATCCATTCCGTGGTTCCAGTGCCGAGAGTGGGGGAGTTTTTCTTAGTGAAATCTGCCAGATGCTTATCGGCGACGAGATCGAAGAGAAGATCGAGATTTCCGGTGAAGGTCAGGACTGGGAAGAGAGCGCTGGTGCCATTAGAACCAGCTTGAAGGCCGTTTTCTTCTAATGATTTTTTGAGTGAGGCTAAAATGGGGGCTCTTTTTTCTGCGGGCAGAACGCTGGAGCGCAGCGCTAGAAGTTGCGCCGTTTGTGAATCCAGAGTGAGGGTGCCATCTTCAGTAAGGTATTGCTTTGCGAAGCTTTTTTTAATGCGGGCTCCGAAGTCTTTATAACGAATGGAGGTGAGCGGTTCTCCACCAGGGATGGCGAGATCTTTCATGACGCGGGTGGCCTGACCGAGATAGCTGATATCGATGAGTTCTCTAGGGGTGCTAGGGCCGGAGACGGCATTTTCACCCATGGCAAGGCCCCAGATGCGGCCTCGGAATCCTTGGTCGGCCTGCTCACGGGCGACCATATAGTTGTCCATCGCTTTCCAGCTTTCACGGATTTCTAAAGCATCTCCACTCATCCACCAGGTGCCGTAGGGGACGAGGATTCCAGCATCAGACTGGCCAAGGCCGATCGATTTTGAAACTGGGGAGGCTGGGAAGAAGTTACTCGCCTTTTGGCCTTGGTGAATGAGGTCGACCCAGTGCCAAAGAGCCGCAGTGGCATCAAAATGGTAGAGATATTCGCGAGTTGCACGGATGACATTCGTGCCAAAACCGAGCGCGTTTTTATCGCCTTTCACGTAATTCTGAAGGCGTGTTTCTAGGCCGGCTTTGTGCTTATTGAAAATCTGGTTAAGCCCCTGGTGGCTGGATTCAAAAGATGAGGTGCTTTTGATCGGGCGGAGTTGGCGGGTTTCCCCGACTTTGAAAGTAGCAGGAGCGCTCCATGCCCCTTCTTCGTTTTTCTCGTCCCAGACCTTGACCTTCCAGTGCACGGTGGTGTCTTTTTTGAGGGGTTTTCCCTGCCACTGGATGAGGTGTTTTTGAAAGGCGCGCTCTTTGGTGAAATCCCAGAGATCTCCTTCATTCTTAGCTAGCTTTTCGGCGGAGCTGGAAGCGAGGAGGTGAAATTTCGTCTGTCGCTTACCGCGCTCTCCTTTCGCCGCGGCGAGTTGCCAGCTGAGTCTAGGGTCGACACGGACGCCGATCGGGTTGGGTTCATGCTCGGTGCGAAGTTCGGTCACAGAAAGGGGGGCTGCCAAGAGTGGGGTGGCAGTGAGGAGAAGTGAAAGCGCGCTTTTCATCATCATTTTTATACGAGGGAGAAGAAAGCGTCTCTCGCGACGCTCGGCAAGAATAGTTGTGTGGGCATACCTGCGCTTACGGTGAGGAAAGAAATGCGGTCACCCGTTGGATCAGCTCACGAGGGTTTTCCTCAGCGAGGAAATGATTGTGTCTTGGGTATTGATAGATCTGCGAAGAAGGAATGCGCAGATGCTTCTGTAGAAATGGAATCTGTGCGGTGGTCAGGGTTTCATCTTGAGCTCCCCAGAGAACGAGGGTGCGCCCTCGGTATTTTCGAAAGACGTGCTGATTTTGGTCAAGGCGCTGGTAGAGATCATTGTCGAGGTTCGAGAAAAAAGCGCGCATCGCATGATCGCTGCCTTGGCGGAGAGGTTGTACATAGCCGTGACATTCTTCCTTGCTGAGGCGGTGGTTTGAGCGCAGACCGAGATTCCGCATAGTGATGCCGAGAATGGTCTCGCTGGTCCATTGATTGGCATAGGCCTTAGTCATGGTATTCAACATGAATCCGGGTTCGAGCTTAGGCGGGTGGAATCCTTTTTGGTGAACGATCGTATTGAGCACGATGAGATTTTCGATCGCGGCGTCATCCTGCCGCATCATCTCCCAGGCGACTAAGCCGCCCATGTCATGCATCATCAGCGAATAGCGTGAAATGCCGAGCCCTCGAAGAAGAGCTCGAACCCGGCGAGCTTGAGCAGCTGGTTCATAGACAGCTGGGCCTTTGGGTTTTGCGCTGCTTCCGTAGCCAATAAGATCCACCGCGATGACGCGATGCTTTGTGGCTAGTCCGGGAATGATCTTGCGATACATCCACGAGGAGGTGGGAACACCATGAAGTAGGACGATCACCTTGCCTTGTCCTTCATCTCGGTATGCCAAGTTCCCAGCTTTCGTGGGGAAATTTTTCTGAGCGGTCAGGTGAGTGCGGTAGTTCACATGATTACGCTGGGTGCAGGAGAGGATGCTGAGGGAAATCAGGAGGAGGGTGAGAGATCTGATTACAAGAGTCATTGATTCAAGATGCGATGGATGGGCAAAAAATATTTAGAAGGAAGATTCGTTGCTTGAAAAAGAAAGGTGGCTTCTCAGACTGATTTACCGATTTTTCATGAAAAAAGCACCACTTATCATTGTCGGCGTATCATCCTTTATCCTGGGGCTTCTGATCCCTCGCGGAGGAGATTCTTCTCCGGCTCAATCTGACTCAGAGTCTTTGAGTTCCAGTCTCAGGCCTCGTGAGGGAAGTGAATCATTGCAGTCGGATTCGGTGGTGCAGCTTCGGCGAGCCTTCAGTGATCTTGATCCCACGGTCTCTCGTGATCTTCTTCAGCAGAGTGAAAAAGATTATCAGCTCAATCTATTGCTGAAGTTAATGGATGTTGACCCTGCGGCTGCGGCTACACATTTGAGTCTCTATCAAGAGTCTTCTGAATTTGTCCCACTTACCCAGCAGCTGATGGAAGCTTGGGGGAGGAAAGATCCGCTCGCTGCTTTCAATTGGTTATCAGCGCAGAATGGAGATTATGAAGAGGGAGAGCATCCAGCGCTTGTCATGGGATTACTTAGCGATGCAGCTCGATTTCAGCCTGAGCAGGCAGAGCTCCTCCTCCCCTTGATCGATGGCCCTGAAGCCGAGGATCAAAAAGCATTTCTCACCCAGCAGCTCGCCCAGGCATGGGCAGATCTCGACTCAGAAAAAGCTTTCGCTTGGCTCGGGCAGTTTTCAGAAAAGCTCGACCTAGACTCAGTGAGTGATGATGACCTGAGTGAAACTTACATCCAGGTTTTACAGAAATGCGGAAAGCGGGAGCCCGAAAAAGTCGCCTGGATGGTCTCGCAGCTCGACTCCGTTTCGCTACAGCGCCAGGTTGTAGAATCCGTGGCAGCCTCATTTGCCGATCAAAATCCAGCGGAGGCGATTCGTTGGGTCCGTGATTTAAGCGATTCGGAGTCGATGACTCAGGCCATCACCGCCATCATGATCGATGGAAAAAAGGAAGTCGTCTCCGAAGTCTTGCAGGAGCTCTCCGCTGAAATCCAAACTGAGGAGCGTTTTCGGGAGGTTTTTTCCTTTGCTGCTTCGAGTCATCCGGAGCTGGCAGCATCTTACCTCGAATCAGCTTCTCCAGAAGTTAAGGCTGAAGGCGTTCGACTCACTGCAAGTTCATGGTATGTGCAGGATCCTGAGAAAGCCCAGCAATGGGCTGCAGGATTGAAGGGGGAGCCTGTCTTTGATCTCGCTGCTGATGAGATTTCTAAAGAGATGTCTCAGACTCATCAGAAACCTAAGCTCGCGCTCGAGTGGGCTGGGCAGATTGAAGATGAGGCGATCCGTTTCGCGCGAGCGATGGAAATCGTGCAGGAGTCAGGGCTCGACCGTCTTCCTCCGCTAGATCAACTTCTCGAGCAAGTCCCTCTGTCTGCTGAGCAGGCGCAAGAAATACGCACTCATCTTACCACCCGCATCGCGAAGCAAGAGGTCGAACTCGTGCTGCCCGAGTGAAACTTATCCTGCTGATGGCGGAGATATTGTGGTCTGTCCTTTACAAAACCGCAGGGCCTCGCCACAAAACGCAAGTTTACCCACTCAACGCGTAAAAACATGCCGAAGGACACCAGTATCAAAAAAATTCTCGTCGTAGGAGCAGGCCCCATCGTCATCGGACAGGGATGTGAATTCGACTACTCCGGCACCCAAGCCTGTAAGGCACTTCGTGAAGAAGGCTACGAGGTCATCTTGGTGAATTCTAATCCTGCCACCATCATGACTGATCCGCAATTTGCGGAGCGGACTTACATCGAGCCCATCACACCTGAGGCGATCGAAAAGATCATCATCAAGGAAAAGCCCGACGCGCTTCTTCCGACTCTCGGTGGCCAAACTGCGCTCAACGTTTCCATCGAGCTCTTCGAAGCAGGAACGCTCGATAAACATGGAGTGCGCATGATCGGGGCAAATGCAGACGCGATTGATAAAGGTGAAAATCGTCAGCGCTTTAAAGAGGCCATGATCAAAATTGGTCTCGATCTTCCCATCTCAGGCGTGGCTCACTCCATGGAGGAGGCGAAGCAGATTGCTGATGATATCGGGACCATGCCTCTCGTCATTCGCCCTGCGTTTACGCTAGGCGGCACTGGTGGTGGCATCGCCTATAATAAGGAAGAATTTGAAACCATCGTCACCTCCGGGCTCGATCTTTCCCCGACGACGGAGGTTCTTGTTGAGGAATGTTTACTCGGTTGGAAAGAGTACGAAATGGAAGTCATGCGTGACCACGCAGATAACTGTGTCGTCATTTGCTCTATTGAAAATCTCGACCCCATGGGAGTGCACACGGGGGACTCCATCACCGTAGCTCCGGCTCAGACTCTTTCTGATCGCGAATACCAGATCATGCGTGATGCGTCCTTCGCCGTCATCCGCGAAATTGGCGTCGAAACGGGTGGTTCAAATATTCAGTTCTCGGTCGATCCTAAGACTGGCCGTTGCATCGTCATTGAGATGAATCCAAGGGTGAGCCGTTCTTCAGCCTTGGCATCAAAGGCTACCGGTTTTCCGATTGCCAAAATCGCCGCTAAGCTCGCTGTAGGATACACCCTCGACGAACTGCCAAATGATATCACCCGGGAAACGCCAGCCTCTTTCGAGCCTACCATCGACTATGTGGTGACCAAGGTTCCCCGCTTTACGTTTGAGAAATTCCCAACCGCTGATCCAGTTCTCACCACCTCCATGAAGGCGGTCGGTGAGGCCATGTCTATCGGGCGGACCTTTAAGGAATCACTTCAGAAATCTCTTCGCTCTCTTGAGACTGGTCGTTTCGGCTTTGGTTTCGATGGAAAAGACCCCGAAGCCACTCGCGAACAAATCGAGCGAAAGCTTCACGTTCCAAATGCGGAGCGTATTTTCTGGCTTAAGGTCGCCTTCGAGACAGGCTGGACCATTGAGGAAATCTTCGATGCGACTCAGATCGACCCATGGTTCCTTGAGAATATGCGTGTCATCGTTGAAGAGGGGCGGAACTTAAAAGACCTCGATCTCCGCAGCGCGAAGAAACTCGGTTTCTCAGATGTCCAGATCGCCCACGCTCGTGGCGTTGATCAGGATGAGATCCGTGCTGAGCGAAAGGAAAAAGGCATCCTGCCGACCTACCGTCTCGTCGATACCTGTGCCGCCGAATTTGAAGCGGCTACTCCTTACTACTACTCCACCTACGGAGATGAAAATGAAGCCCGCGAGACCGAGGCGAAGAAAATCGTCATCCTCGGTGGCGGTCCAAACCGGATCGGCCAAGGGATTGAGTTCGACTACTGCTGTGTGCACGCCTCCTTCGCCCTACGCGAACTTGGTTATGAAACGGTGATGGTAAATTCAAATCCCGAGACCGTTTCTACGGACTACGATACCTCGGATAAGCTTTACTTTGAGCCTCTCACTCTTGAGGACGCGCTCAATATCTGTGACCAGGAAAAGCCCGATGGCGTTATCGTCCAATTCGGTGGTCAGACGCCTCTGAATCTTGCCGCAGATCTCGAGCGCCACGGAGTCCCGATCATTGGAACTTCTCCAAAATCGATCGAGCTCGCTGAGGATCGTAAATTCTTCTCAGCTCTACTTGATAGGATCGGGCTGAAGCAGGCCGAAGCAGGCACAGCGGTCTCTGAAGATGAAGCCGTCGCCATTGCAGATCGTATTGGCTACCCCGTTCTCGTCCGTCCGTCCTTCGTTCTCGGTGGTCGTGGCATGATGATTGTTTATAATGACGATGAGCTTCGTACTTACATCAAGAATGCGACCGATATCGCCCCAGATCGTCCTATTCTTGTGGATCGCTTCCTTGAAAATGCGACTGAGGTTGATGTTGATTGTATTTCCGATGGCGAAACAAGCGTCGTGGGAGCGATCATGGAGCACATTGAGCAGGCCGGGATTCACTCCGGTGACTCTGCCTGTGTCATTCCTTCCTTCTCTCTCAGTGATAAAATTAAGGAAGAAATTACCGCTGGAGCAAAGGCCCTCGCGAAAGAGCTCGAAGTACGAGGCTTGATGAATATTCAGTTCGCGGTCAAAGATGATGAACTCTACGTCATCGAAGTAAATCCACGTGCATCGCGAACAGTTCCTTTTGTTTCGAAATCAATCGGAGTGCCTCTCGCGAAACTCGCAGCCAAAATCATGGTCGGTGAGAAACTCGTCGATCTTGGCTTCACTCAGGAAGTTCTCCCACCATGCTACTGCGTGAAAGAGGCGGTCTTCCCATGGGGCCGATTCCCTGGTATCGACATCGTGCTCGGACCAGAAATGAAATCCACTGGTGAAGTCATGGGAGCGGATCAAGATCTCGGCATGGCCTACGCTAAGGCTCAGATCTCAGCCTTCAACCCACTGCCAAAAGAAGGCAACGTCTTCCTCAGTGTCAACGATCGCGATAAGCCACGTGCGGTCGAAATTGCCAAGGAACTCGCTGAACTCGGATTCAAGATTCACTCCACTGGTGGAACCTATAAGGTGCTCAAGGAAAATGGCATCGCCGTTGAGCGCCTTTACAAGCTCAGCGAAGGCAAGCGTCCAACGGTCATCGACATGATGAAAAACGGAGATCTCCACTTCATCGTTAACACTCCGAGTGGCCACGAGGCCCGTATCGATGAGGTGAAAATCCGCTCCGGTGCGGTTCAGCACAAGATCAGTCATTGCACCAACTTAGCTGCCGCTGAAGCCTGCGTAAAAGCGATCCGCTCCCTTCAGGAAAATGAATTCACGGTGACTCCTCTGCAGGAGCATCACGGATTAGTTTAAAAAGAGAGCGGCCTCTATGATTGAGACCGCTTAATCAAATTTTCCTCTCTCTATTCCGTTAGCTGAATAGAGAGAGTGGATAATATTTCCTACCAGCTATAGTGGGCGGTATAGGAAAGAGTTTTCTTCTCGTCTGGCTGTAGGTCGACCGTGAACTCAATGGTTTGAGCATCCTCCTTCCTGAAGTCCATCGTGGAGTCCTTGATCGTCCAGTTTGACCATCGCCAGAGGTGTTCGCGGACGATGATTGTTTTCGGATCCTTCGAGCGATTTTTCACCGTGACTTCCACGCTTTCCTTCATCCAGTTTTCCCTATCCTTGCGGGCGAAGTTTGTAATCTTTCGTTCTCCTACGAGATCGAAGGCATCGCCGGTGAAGATTTTGAGTTTTTCATTCCGTGGCGTGTGTCCGATGTTATTTTCGCCGATGAATTCTAGATTTCCATCAGCATCATCTGAGCGGTAAAAGCGGACGCGCCCCGCAGGGAGAGGCATCCCGAGACCACTGGCTTCGTCATTAGTAAATTGCCAGAAAATGCGCACATTTTTCGAAAATTGCTGCCCCCGCAGAGGATTGTCATTTCGGCTGCCGTGATAGCGGTAATTTTGTGCAGGATCATAGTAGTAAACCTTTTTAGCCGTGACCTTCGGCGCGCGGATAAATTCGACCTGTTTACTCTCGCGGTTTCGAATGGTGAGTGGGCGAGCTAGGGTATAGAGATGGAAGTCATCGAAGGCTTTTTCCTCTACTGGCGCATCTGCCACGGCCAAGCTTTTTGAAAGTCGGAATCTGTCACTTCCCTGACGCGCAAAATGCTCCTTCACGATATTGACCTCGCCCGCGACGAGTTTGACCTTAGCGTCTTTAAAATCTGTCCCGCTGTGATTCCCAGCGGTAATCCAGCCTGTGAGTGAGGCGGTTTCTCCCTTCTCGGGAGCGACGAAATTATAGGCTGCCTCCCACTGGAAGCCACGTGAGAGGTAAGAGAGCTGGGCATCGAATTTTACGGCTGCGGGTGAATTGATCTGCCATCCGAGAGTGGGGCGGAGGATGGAGTCATCTCCCAGAGCTGGAAAGAGAGGTTCGCCGGGAAGTTGGAAGCGAAGTGTTCCATCGACTTCGATGATAGGATCCTGCACCTGCCCTCCTGGAACATGACCAGAACGCACGATTTTTCCTTTCACGAGTTCGACTTGCCCGTTCGGGAGCTGATTTCGAAATTCGATCGTCTGGCCCTCGAAATGGCTCAGTAGTAGCGAACGGTTTACCGGGTCATTACGATAGCTTTGCTCAAGAATCGAAAAAGGATGAGTACCAGAAGGGTCGCGCAGCACCACGGAGGGCGAGATCACCTGAGCTGTCGCCTGATCGAAGCTCAGCGAATTTATGCCTTCGGAGAGTTCAAGCGGGATCGTCTCCCGAATGACCGCGAGATTCTGGTTATAGATCGTAATGGCGGTGTCGGCGCTCGTCGTTGCGACGAGTAATGCGGAGAGACTAAGTGACTTCATCATGCTTCTTATTTAAGGTTTCATTGATTAAGACATGGCTTGCTTTCATTTCTTAGAAAAAATCTCACCAGTAATCACTATTGCAGATCGGCTTCATCTTTCCTAGCGTCCCGCCGCATCCATGAGCGCAGCAGTCCAGATTTACGATACAACCCTCCGGGACGGAACCCAAGGTGAAGGCTTTTTTCTTTCCGGTTTGGATAAACTGCGAATTGCCAAACGGCTCGATGAGTTCGGCATCGATTACATCGAGGGAGGCTGGCCGGGCTCAAACCCGAAGGATATTGAGTTTTTTAAAGCCGCAGCGAAGGAAGAGTGGAAGCATGCTAAGATCGCAGCCTTCGGCTCTACTCGCCGAGCTAATGTTGCCGTTGAGGATGATCCTCAGGTCAAAACACTCCTTGAGGCTGAAACGCCCGTCATCACCATCTTCGGAAAGAGCTGGGAACTCCAGGTCACCGAGGTTCTTCGTACCACGGCGGAGGAAAATCAGGCCATGATTCGCGACACCGTGCGCCATCTCAAAGAGGCGGGCCGCGAGGTTGTTTATGATGCCGAGCATTTCTTTGATGGCTATAAGGATGGGCGTGATCACGCCATGTCTACTCTGAAAGCCGCCGTCGAAGGTGGGGCAGATTGGCTTGTGCTCTGCGATACCAATGGTGGTTGTCTGCCTACGGAAGTGGCTGCGATCACCGAAGACGTCGTTAAAACCTTCCCTGAAATTAGAGTCGGCATCCATACGCATAATGATTGCGAGCTTGCCGTGGCGAATGCCATTGCCTCTGTTGATGCTGGCTCCACTCAGGTTCAAGGCACCATCAATGGATACGGAGAGCGCACTGGGAACTGTAATTTGACCTCAGTGATTCCCATTTTAGAGCTAAAAATGGGCCGGAAAGCAGTGAATGACCTCACCAAAATGCGTGACCTTTCCTTCTTCGTCGATGATGTCTCGAATAATCCGCATTTCGCTCGCGCAGCCTTCGTCGGTCGCACTGCCTTTGCGCATAAAGGCGGGATGCACGTAAACGCGGTGCAAAAACTGGCTCGCACTTATGAGCACATCGTCCCCGGGGCGGTAGGAAATGAGCAGTTCATCCTCGTGAGTGAACTCTCTGGGCAGTCAAATATTCTCATCAAGGCTGAAGAGCTTGGCCTTCCTCTGGAGAAGGGGAGTCAGGAAGCCCTTAATATTCTCTCCACCGTGAAAGAGATGGAGCAGACAGGTTATTCTTTTGAGGCTGCTGGCGGTTCGCTCGAGCTACTCATCCGGCGAGAGCTCGGTGATTGTCAACGTCCCTGGGCTCTGAGTGAATATCACTGCTCTTTCCGTCAATATCGCGATGGTCACGCTCCAGTCTGTGAAGCTACCGTGAAGCTGAAAGCAGGAGAGAAAGAGGCTTATACCGTAGCGGAAGGGCATGGTGTTGTGAACGCGCTTGATCAGGCGCTTCGTAAAGCTCTCTTACCACATTTCCCCGAGATTTCGGATGTTTCTCTGATCGATTATAAAGTCCGCATTCTTGATGGGGAAGACGCCACCGCTGCGAAAACTCGTGTCCTCATCGTGCATACGGATGGAGAGTCGACTTGGGGAACCGTCGGAGTTTCAGATAGTATCATCGAGGCTAGCTGGCTCGCTCTTAATGATGGCATCGATCTTTTCCTGCAACGTCGGAAGTCTTAAATTGATTTGTAAAAATCATCCTTGCTGTCTCAGGAGAGATCAGGCAGCCTAACAAAAGGTTCATAAACCACACCTACGGACCTGCCTGATCGCAAGAATGGGCTATATAAAATAATGGGGGGCATTTGTTTCCTGGTCGGATCGTAAGGTCCGGCCAAATTTCTGATATTCTCGCAGAGATGGATTCTTGAAATTCACAGCAAGAACGACAAAACCAGGGCGAAACCGCGTTTTTTTCATGATGGCGGCTTCGCCCTGATTTTTTTCAGGATTTGACAAAATTGCGTATGAAAAAGTCAAATCGCGGCTTGTTGAAAGAAGTTGTGGTTCTTTAGAGTCTTAAATCCTTACGAAATCGGATTTTTAAACACTCATGTCACAACAAATATCAGAAAACGATAGGCGCCTAATTTTCTGGGCTAGCTTCATTTCACTTCTAGCTGCCGGGGTTGGCTTCGCCTATCGGGTGATGGTCCTCGGGGATTGGGGGGAGGAGTTTAGTCTCAGTGGTCAAGAGCTTGGGCGCATTTTTGGGGCCTCATTGTGGCCTATCGCGGTGACCATGATTCTCTTCAGTCTAATCGTAGATAAGGTAGGTCATAAGATCTCGATGTATGCCGCGTTTGCTTTGCAGGCTTTGTCAGGTGTTCTCACCTTCTTAGCAAAGGATCCGCAGCAGCTTTATTGGGCTGCGTTTTGTGCAGGCTTAGGGCATGGAGTTGTTGAAGCTGTCATCAATCCAGTTTGCTCGACGATGTATCCAAACCAGAAGAGTAAGATGCTCAATATTCTGCATGCTTCTTGGCCAGCGGGATTAGTGATAGGCGGTATTTTGATGTTAACTCCTGGCTTGAGAGATCTCTCTTGGCAAGTGAAGGGGCTGTGGATTTTGATTCCAGTAATTATCTATGGGGTCATGTTTCTTAAACCAAAATTCCCTGTGGATGAGAGGGTTCAAGCGAAAATTCCATATTCAGATATGCTCAAGGAGGTTGGTTTTCTTGGAGCCTTCTTAGCCTCTTTTCTTTTGTTTTATGAGCTTTGGCGTGTGTTTAAGGGAGACTCACCAAATCTTATTTGGATTAGCTTGGCTGTCGGTGCCGTGATTGGGGCTGGCTTTGGCTTCTATACGAAATCTTTAGGGAAGATTCTGTATTTCATTTTATGTCTTCTCATGATTCCTCTCGCTACGACTGAGTTAGGAACTGATGCATGGATTAAAGAGCTTATGACGCCAACAATGGGAGAGATGGCTGGTTGGGCCATTGTCCTATCAGCAGGCATCATGATGGTTTTGCGTTTTCAGGCTGGTCACCTCACTTCTCGTTTTTCTCCACCTACTATCTTAGTAATCAGTTCAT
>CALGMJ010000148.1 GCA_937958875.1 uncultured Verrucomicrobiales bacterium
CACGAAGCACTGGAGCACGTGGAGCGCTCTTGGGAGCTTTCCAAAGAAGATCAAACTGCTGAGCTAGGTCTCTGGCTCAGTGTCATCATCAAAGATCTTGAGTGCCTGAACGTCTGGAGAGCCAGGGCGCACTAAGCATGAACTTTTGGTTCCTCAAACGAAATCAATGAAAAGGATGAAGATTCATTCACGTCCTTATATTAAGGATGATAGCAATATGTTTCCTTTTATTCATTACGTTATTCTTGCAGCCGCTCAGCGCGCAAGAGCGGGCCAATGGCACGTCATCACTTGGAGGGAAGGTCATGTGTGGTTATCAGGGATGGTTCGGTGCGCCGGGTGATGGGTCTGGTTTAGGTTGGAGACACTACGCTGGAGGAAATAGGGAGCCCGTTCCGGGCCGTTGCTCTTTTGACCTCTGGCCCGATATGAGCGAGTTCACTGAAAAGGAAAAAGCTCCAACTTCTTTTAAATATCCAGATGGATCGACGGCGCATCTTTTCAGTTCGAGGAATGCTCAGACCGTGAGAAGGCATTTTAAATGGATGAAGGACTATGGAATCGATGGAGTCTTTCTCCAGAGATTTGCCACTAGCATTAAAGGGGTCTCTGAGCGTGAACACTGCGATATTGTTCTCTCTCACGTTCGTGATGCCGCGAAAATTCATCATCGCGCTTGGGCCATGATGTATGATCTGTCTGGTCTGAAGTCCGGCGAGATCGAGACGGTGCTTATTCCAGACTGGAAGTGTTTAGTCGGAGAAAAGAAGATCACCGAGGATCGTGCTTACGTCTATCATGAAGGGAAGCCTCTCGTATCGATCTGGGGAGTTGGATTTAATGATGGGCGTGGATACTCACTCGATGAATGCGAAACTCTAATTCGTTTTCTGAAAGAGCAGGGGAATGCGGTCATGTTAGGGGTGCCATCTGCTTGGAGGACTTTAGCGCGAGACTCAGTATCTGATGTGAAACTCCATCGAATGATCGAACTCGCAGACATCGTGAGTCCATGGTCTGTCGGGAGATTTCGTTCTCCTGAACAGGCCGCTGCTAGAGAAGGCCAGATATTAAGACCTGATCTTGAGTGGGTATCAGAGAGAGGAAAGAGTTATCTCCCGGTGATCTTTCCTGGTTTCAGCTGGCAGAATCTAAAGAGAATGCATGGTGAAGATGTGGCGCTAAATGACATCCCAAGGTTGAAAGGGCAGTTTCTCTGGTCGCAAGCGCTCGCTGCAAAAAAAGCAGGAGCAATAATGCTCTATGTAGCTATGTTTGATGAAATCGATGAAGCAACTGCCATCTTTAAAAGTTCGAGGAACCCGCCTCAGGAAAAAAGCCGATTCATCGATAATGAAGAGATGCCAGCAGATCATTACCTTTGGTTGACCGGACAAATCGGTAAGATGCTCCGAGGAGAAATTCCGCTCTCTGATAAGATACCGAAGAGGTAGAAAGACTTTTTACGAAGGCTCGATTTTGGCAAAGTAGCTTCGGCTGATTCGGTAGCTCAGAATCCCAAAAATGAAGGGAGATAAGAGGATGAGTAGTGATACGAATGGGCTTTCGCTGCCGGTTGGTTTGATGGCTATAGCGACGTTTTGAAATAATAAATACACGCAGAATCCCAGAACTGTGCCGCGGGCTTTTCCAATGGGTGGTAATCTCTCGCCATCTTTGAATTCGAAGAATGTTTTTGCGCTCGGCCGACTCAGGGTGAACACGATGATAGATATAATCCCAGCTATAGGTAGTGCATAGTCTCGTGCTCGTTCGGCGAGTTCTTCAGGGAAATATCCAACCAGATGGAAAGCTCCTAAAAGGAAACTCCAGCCAATGAAGTTGGCGATGATTGTTTCTCCGTGGATTGTTTCGGCGCTCTTCCAAAAAGAGAGGCCATAGTAAAAGAGTATAAAGGCCGGAAAAGCGATCATCGGGACCATTAAAAGGAGGATAAGGCTAGATGGGTCATGAAAATTTAACGTTCCGCTATTGATCATGAGAATTATGCTTGTCGTAAGCCACACCAGTCCGATCAACATGGAACTGGCGGCTAGTGCTTTCTGTCGGATCATGAGATGATGAAGGTTTTTCAGAGCTTACTCTGGAGCAGGGCTTGGAGCTGGTTCTTCGTCGTGTTCTATGGCGATCACATTTTCATTGGCGTGTTTCTCAAGGTATTCGACAAATTTTTTATCGAGCCCGCGTTCTGAGGAAAGTGGGAAGAAGGCATATTCAATGTCGTTTGAGGCAATGGTGACGTAGCTGTCCTCGAAGAATGAATCATTGAATTCGGCTTCGACGTAGAAGAGTTCGTTAAGGGGGATTCTGAGTGAAGGTTCAGGCCATTCTGTTGAATAGAGAGTTAGATTTTTGTCAGTGACGAAATACATGCCTTGTTCGATTTTTAAGAAACCGTCGGAGTAGAAATATTGAATCGTTTCATCTTCTTCAAGGAGTCCTAGAGATTTGACCGTCTTGAGAAATCTCTTTGGGATTTGTTTTTCGGTATAAATGAATGTCTCTGGACTAAGGTTCCCGATGACGAGAAGGCCGATGAGGCATAGGGATGCGAGGGCAATCGCGGAGATTCCGAGGATTTTTAAGGGAAGCTTCATCAAAGAAATAAAATTTTTTCTGAGCGGACGTTAGGTGATTCAGTCTGTTCGGCGATACAAATGACGCTGAATGTTACGCGAAGATTCCTATGGGGAAATTTTAATCCAAGGTGCAAAAAAAGCCTCCAGAATTGATTCTGGAGGCTTTGAGGGATTGAGCGTTGTTAGAAGGTTTGACCTTGGCTACGGGCGATGCACATACCAGCGTTCCTGAGCGCCGATGCTTGATCGGTTTGCGGTCATTTTGACATTCCTGTTTCCAGTGCTGCCATTTCCGCTGACATAACCTCCGACTCCTTTGAGGGAGATTTGGCCGTTACTCGTGCTGAGTTCAAATCGCTCCCAAGACCCGATGCGAGTACGGTTACAGTTCATGCCACTATTTGAGCCATTCTCTGAAGAGACGTAGCGATTATTGTTTCCCTTGAAGACCCAGCGGTTGTTGTTTCGTGAAACGTTAAAGCGCTCCCAGGCGAAAATATTTGGTCGGGAAGCCGACATGGGTAAATTTCCATTTTCAGAGGAAGCGAAGTAGTTGGTATTGCTCTTAAATGAGACGATGCCTCCACTCCAGAGCCCAGTTCGCCGATTTGCTTTATTGAATTTATCATTCGCAATTTTGAGGGCATTGTAGCGGCTAGGCTGAATGCCAGCAGTGTATTGGCCCTGATATCTGACAAATGGATTTGAGTAGAGGTCGACAATGCGGCTGTTGCTTTGACCTCCCGATTTCATGAAGGTGAAACGTGCTCCGCTTGAGGTAGCCATCTCATGACCTGCTGCATGCGTGCAGCCGTAGCAATGGCCGATTTCATGTCCGGTGGTGTGGAACTGGATTTGACTTTCCGTGACTGCTCCATTCACTCCACCGCCCCAGCCTCTGGCTCCTCCACCGCGGGAGTAGAAGACGAAGAGGTCGGCGAATCGATCATTAGCCCATTGGGATTTATCTCTGCCGCGAGAGGTTCCGGTGCGATTTGCGCGCCAGTCCTGGAAGTGGCTCAGAAGATCTCCACTGCTGTCATCGTAGTCGAATTCAAGCATGGCGACGTTCGCGTAGTAGGCGCCGGTGCGGCTGTCTTTATTGGCCTTGTTCGCCCGGGCAAATCCTTGGCGGATAGCCGCTCTTACTTGGCTGTCACCTCCACGTCGATTTTTTACAGTAGCGGTGTAACCGCAGAGGATATCTGCGCTGGTCAGTTCGCGGTCCTGGAGAGACATCGCACTGAGGGATGAGGTCGGGATTCCCAAGCCTACTGCGAGAGCGAGGCTGAGAAGTGAGGTTTTATGTTTAAGCATAGTGTATGTGTTTATATGGTTCGTGTTTGCTAGCCCGATTATGGGCGAGATTGGGTGGGGGAGCTTAGGCCGACATCATCTACGGTTCGCTTAACCTGGCAGGGTTCGACATGAGAATTCATGGCTGCGAGATCGATTTCGCTGATCATCCATTCGCCTTCTTCTCGATTCTCGATCTGATAATGACGGTCTTCAAAGTCGATACCGATGGACCAATAATTTAAGTCCGAGCCTGCGACGACATTGGCATCATGAAAGCCATCGACCGTTCCGGTGAATGAGCCGGTGACAGGGTCTCCGAAGTTTGTCGCACTATCAATTTTTACGAGGAATTCTTCACCGTCGAATCCGGGGAGAATGATTTCGGTTCTTTCATTTTGATAGATGGCTTGCGCTTGGTTGGCGAATTCAGGATTTACGTAGATGAGTTGTCTGCGTTTCGTCCATAGATTCGTATGAGTGAGAGCCTCTACCATGTCTGAATTATTGGCGAGGAGTTGGATCGCTTCGGGAGAGCGGCCATCGACTGCGGTCCATTCGAAGCGCTCACTCTGCTTCACTACAGGAAAGGGTTTGAGTTCACGCTCCCAGTGTTGAGTCTTTGTTTGTGGTGAGCGAGTGGGTGTGTGCTCAGTCTGGCTATTCGAGCGAGTAAGAGATAGTTTCCCTGACGAGGTAGGGGGCGCAGAGTTGATGGGCGATGTCGAGGAGGCTCGGCTCTTTTGGATCGAGTTCACCACGAAGAAGGTGGTGGCGACCATTCCTAGGCAGATCAGAGGTGGGCGATAGTTCATGAGTGTGTGTTCGTATTTAATGGTCAGTGCAGAATTCGCAGGAATGTCCACCGGGTTTACTTGTTCCTAAATTCTGATCGAGAAATTCGAGTTGTTCCTGGCGCAGGTTCGCATCGAAGTAGGAATGGGCGGAGTTACGTGCCAGTTCAAGGTCGGTAAACATGGCTCCTCTAATAAAAGACTGCAGCGTGATATCGAAAAACCGCTGTGCGTTACTGCTCCATTCTCCCTCTTGATGGGCGTTAGGCTCGTAGGGCTCTTGATAATATTTTTGGAGAAATTGGTCTGCGCTCAGGAGTTCGGTAGCCTGATCTACATTCTCGGTCGCGATGGTATGGATAGCGCGCCCAAAGACTTGTGCCTTGAAGCCAATATTTTCTGTGGGAAGGGAAGATACCCATTCGAGGGTTTTGGTCCTTTCTTCAGGAGAGTGTTTGGTGACGTAGTCGAAGGCGGCGGCTGAGACGATGCCGTTATCAATATTTTGCACAATGAGTTCGCCAATTTGCTCAATGTTTTCAGTTTTTAAATGGGTGACGAGCTTTTGAATGGCGGTTCCTTTAAGAACTGGGTCCTGAGTGTCATTGACCCATTGAGTGAAGGTTGTCAGTTGTTCCGGCGATTCTTGTTGTAGAACGGAAGCGATAAGTGAGAGCTGGTGCTCTTTGATGAAGCCTTCCTTTGCGGAATCGGTAAAAGAAGCGAAGGCTTCAGAAGGGGATTTGGCGAGCCAGCGTTGGAAAATTTTTCTTTCGATGGCTGGGACCTGTTTTGGAAATGAAAGAAGATCGAGAAGTTTGGCCGCCTGTCCATGATGATTGGCATCTGCGAGAGAAAGCGAAAGTGTTTCAAGCCATGCCGCGGTGCCATCTGGGTCTCGCTGGAAGGCCTGGTGAATTTCCGAAGCAATTTGAGCCAGTTCGTGGTGACCGAGATTTGTGAGAAGGAGGGCGAAATCCTTAGGATTACCTGAAGTGAGGCTAAGGGCGGCCTTTTCTTGCCAGTTGATTGACAAGGGGAGCGATGAACGATTCACGGAGGTTTCCCCAGAGGGTGAGACGGGCGCATTGGCTGCCTCATGATCAGAGGTCAGGGCAAGCCAGCTCGCACCACCTACCAGGCAGGAAGCAAAGGTCCCCAGGTAAATTCTGAGATGATTGGGCATGTGTGTGATGTGTGTGTAATCCCCTAAATATTTAGAGAATATCCGTTTATATCATCGAAGATGGTTGGCTGAGAATGAGACATTTGTATGACTTATTTTGAGGGAAATAGAGAGTTTTCGCTTTCGGTTTCGCTCAGACTCCTAAACTGAAGTCACTTTATGTCATTTTTACGCAACTCTTCTCTCCTGATACCCAGTCTTCTCATCGCTCTTGGGCTTGCGGTGGGAGGTTTCTTTATTTCTCAGACTCTTTTTAAGGCGAAAGTGGCCCTAAATACGGCAGAGGTGAAGGGGCTGGCAGAGCGTCGAGTGAAAGCAGATCGGGCTAATTGGAAGATTGGCTATTCCGTCGGAGGGAAGACTCAGAGTGAAATCCCATCGTTGTATCAGAAGGCTGAAGAGATTCAGGCTCGGATCATTGCTCTGCTAGAAGAGGAGGGGTTCAGCAAAGAAGAGATCTTCGCGGCTCCAGTCGATTATAGCTACCGCGAGTTCCGAAATGAGAATCAGCTCATCGTCGATCAGAATCATTACCTCCGTGGCGAAATCCAAGTGGAAACAGAGCAAGTTCAGGCTGTGTCTCCAGCGAGAAGTAGAGTGAATAAGCTCATTGCTGAGGGGATCAATATTACCAATCGGGCGCCGAGCTATTCCTTCACAGGGCTGAATGAGATCAAGCCAGAGATGCTTAGGGAAGCGACTAAGAATGCGCGGATCGCTGCGAATGAGTTTGCGTCGAATGCTGAGGTGGAAGTCGGTGGTATTCGCTCGGCCAGACAGGGTGGCTTCATTATCCGAGATGCTGGAGAAGAGCACGGGGATTCTCGAAAGATCGAGAAAGATGTGCGCGTGGTCACGACGATTACATTTTCTCTCACAGAATAGGCAGGAGTCCACAATCCACTAATGAGAGTGGTGCTTTTTCGTGTGATGAATGGGTCTTGATATTCCTAAAAAAATCCATAGTTCTCATTTATGTCTCAATGTTTATGGATCGGTTGCCTCTTGCTGTTTATGAGCAGCTTGTTGCAGGCTCTTGAGTTTGAGGTTCGAGAATGGCGCAGTACGGCTGGCACGACTTTGAGCGCGAGCTTTGTAAAGCTCACGGGGGATGATGTTTTTCTACTGCGAGAGGGGCGAAGGAAGCCGATGAAGGTCAAGCTCTCACAGCTTTCTTCAGAAGATCAGGCTCATGTCGAGGAGCTGTTAGAGTTGATCGAAAAAGAAAGTCGAGGCGGGACAGAGATTTCAGGGATTGATGCGATGCCGGGGCAGATTAGTGGGCAGATTAAGTGTGCGAATGATGAGCAGTGGTCTTACCATGTTTATTTGCCCACTTCATTTCATACCGGAAAGAAGTGGCCCGTGTGGTTTGTGATGTCGCCCGGCGGAGGGGTGAATGGTGGACCAATTAATCGTTACATCTCAGGAGCGGAGCGCTTGGAGTGCATCGTGGTCGCATCAGTCGAATCAAAAAATGGCTTTAAGCTTTCTCACCGTGCGACATCCGCCATGGTCCAAGATGTATATGACCGTTTTCCTGTGTCCGAATCGCTAGGGTTTACCAGTGGGATGTCTGGAGGATCACGGATGGCTTACATCACTGCGGAGAGTGAAGCCCAGATCGCCGGAGTGCTGGCTTGTGGATCCGGACGTGGTGTTTATCTTGAAGACAATACGTTTCGCTCTGCGAAACTACGGCGAAGTACTTACGTTTATAGTCTCATTGGGACGAACTGTTTTAACCGTTCTGAAGCAGCTCGCAGTCACATTGCTTTCCCGAAAGATTTTCGATTGCGTTATTTTCCTGGAAAACATGTCTGGGCAAAGACCCCCTACCTGGATGAGGGGATGGCTCGGGTTTATGGTGAGGCTCTTAAAAACTCGAAAGACTCTACTCTGGATGCACATCGCCAACGCTACGGAAAGACGATGAGAAAGTGGATGCTAGAGCTGAAAGAGGAGCAGCCATGGGAGGCTTATGAATGGGTAAAGTTCCTGAGCGAATTTCCGGCATCAGCACGCGTTAAAGATGACGCTAAGAGTCTCGTCTCGGAGTTAAAAGACGATCCGAGGGTCACGAGAGCAGCCGAGGCTGATAAGACGATCTGGCGTTTCATCAATAAGCATTTCAGCGAGTATATCAGTTCTGCCGAAGCTAAGAAAACGAACCCAGTTTTGGAAGCTGAAGCGAAAAAACTCAGTGAGGAATTCAGCGGCTTACCTCATGCGGAGCTTCTGCTTAAGCTGGGTGAGAAATGTTACTAGCACACGAAGTGCGCGAGATTTCTAGCGATAGAATTCTCGATAGGCGCGAGGACTCATGTGCATGACAGAAACAAAAGCGCGGGTGAAGGAGGCGTGTTCCTGATAGCCGAGAGAGCTTGCGATTTGTCCGATGCTGAGGGTGGTGTTAAGAAGCTGGTCGCAGGCAGAAGCCATTCTAACCTGGACGAGATAGCGTTTAGGGGTGGTGCCTAGATGTTCGCGAAACCGCCTCTCGAGTGAGCTGAGTGACATGCCTGCTTTTTTCGCGAGGAAGTCGATCGTGATCGTTTCATTCAGATGATTGCTAATGTAGTCGATTAAGTCCGAGATTGCTCCGTGGGGGGTGGGGAGTTGCGGGCCTTCGCCAGGCTCGAGGCGGCGGGAAATTCCTGCTGAACCGATGACTTGGTCATCATGATTGAAAAGGGGGATTTTCGAGGTCATCCGCCATTCAATTCCTCCTTCTGGACGTGTCACAATTTCTAATTTGTTGTGCTGCGCTTGGCCGGTCTGGGTCACTTGAATATCGTCTTTTTGAAAGACATTTGCCATCGCAGTAGGGAAGAGGTCATTGTCTTTTTTTCCCACGAGTTCCTCTGGCGTTCGGCGTAAAAGGTGAGCGTAGGCCTTATTTGCAAAGATTAAAGTTCCGGAGAGATCTTTCATCCAAAACATAATGTCCGGGAGGGCTTCGAACAAACCCAAGGCAATCTGGCCTGAACGTAATTGATCGATGAATTCCCTGAAATTAAGGTTTTCTTCAATATTTTTTGTTGAGTGGGGTTTCATGTTGATGACGAAATAAGACAAAAAAACGAAGGAATCAATCATAGCTTTCTTGCGATTGATTTTGCTAGCCTCCTTCCATGCAGCAGTAGATGGTAGCGGCTGTTAAATTTTATCAACTAACCGATGTCTGAGTATTTTCCAAGCATTCCTAAGATCCAGTATGAGGGCCCTGAGTCCGACAATCCGCTCGCATTTCACCATTATAATCCGGAGGAATTAGTCGCTGGGAAGACTATGCGGGAGCATATGCGTTTTGGAGCCGCATACTGGCACTGCATGCGTAATGGGCTTGGGGATCCCTTCGGTGATGGCACCGCGCTCATGCCATGGGATAATGGTCAGGAAACGCTCGAGAATGCGGTCAATCGTGTTCCCGTTTTCTTCGAGTTCTTGGAGAAGATTGATATCGATTACTACTGCTTCCATGATCGCGATATCTCTCCCGAAGGGAACACGCTCGCTGAAACTCATGAGATGTTTCACAAGGTCGTGGATGAGTTTGAGAAATTCCAGAAGTCGAGCGGTAAGAAGCTCCTCTGGGGAACGGCCTGTCTCTTTTCTCACCCTCGATATGCGCAGGGTGCTTCTACTTCTCCGAGTGCGGACGTCTTTGCTTATGCCGCCAGTCAGGTGAAGAACGCTCTTGATGCAACTCACCGCCTCGGTGGTCCTGGATACACATTCTGGGGTGGACGTGAAGGCTACGGCTCACTGATTAACACCGATATGAAGCGTGAAGTCGATCACCTGGCGGCCTTCCTTCACATGGCTGTCGATTACGCGAAGAAGATTGGTTACACGGGGCAATTTTACATCGAGCCAAAGCCTCGTGAACCGTCGACTCACCAGTATGATTCTGACTCCGCGGCCTGCCTGAATTTCCTGCGTGAGTATGATCTACTCGATCACTTTAAGCTTAATATTGAGACAAATCATGCGACCCTCGCGGGCCACACCATGGAGCATGAGCTGGAAGTGGCGATGGGAGCGGGGGCTCTCGGGTCGATCGATGCAAACCGCGGTGACGAACTCCTCGGCTGGGATACTGATCAGTTCCCAACAAATCTCTACGGCACCACGAATGTGATGTTACGTCTCCTTAAGATGGGCGGCTTTACAACTGGTGGTCTTAATTTTGATGCCAAGCGTCGCCGTGAGAGTCATGAGCCGGAGGATCTCTTCCATGCGCATATTGGTGGTATGGATGCCTTTGCCCGTGGCCTTAAGGTGGCAGCTAAGATTATCGAGGACGGCCGTTTTGATGAATTTGTGAAGACGCGCTACGAAAGCTTTGATGCTGGTATTGGCTCTGAAATTGAGTCGGGTAAAGCAACACTCGAATCTCTCGATCAATACGCGCTTGAAATCGCTCCGCCTCAACTGAAGAGCGGTCGTCAGGAGCGCCTCGAAAATCTTTTTAACGATTATCTATAAACACAGAAATTGGTAGCACGGGAGAAGGTTCTGCAGTGACGACTGCTGTGTCATTAAAGGCCTTCTCCCGCGCATTACCAAGCAACACGGCAACTCTCTAAAAAGCACGTCATATGCCAAACGTCCTCGGTCTCGATTCATCGACCCAAAGTCTGTCAGCCGTGATCCTCGATACGGATTCAGGTGAAATAATCGCCGAAGATTCGGTGAATTTTGGGAATGATCTTCCTCACTATCATCAGCCTCATGGTTATGATGAATCCGGTGTTAATGGTGAAGTTCATGCTAATCCTCTCATGTGGCTTGAAGCCTTGGATCTGTTGCTTGGGCAGATGAGAGAGAGTGGAGTTGATTTTTCCGCCGTGATGGCAGTGTCGGGTTCCGGTCAGCAGCATGGCAGTGTTTATTTACGGTCCTGTTTTGGGGAGAAGATTGCCGCTTTAGATTCGGCTCAGGACTTAAAAGGTCAGCTTGCTGGCTGTCTTAGTAGGGAGAGCTCGCCGATCTGGATGGACAGCTCTACGAGGGTAGAGTGCGAAGAAGTGGCCGCCGCGGTAGGGGGAGATAAGAACGTTTGTGCGAAATCTGGCTCCATTGCCATCGAGCGTTTTACTGGCTCACAGATTCGAAAATTTTCTAAAATCAATCCACGGGCTTATGCCGAGACGGGAGTGATTCATCTAGTGAGTTCTTTTTTGGCTTCCGTATTAGCTGGGAAAAATGTCGCGATTGATCACGGCGATGGTGCTGGGATGAATCTCATGAACTTGGCCGCAGGGGAGTGGGATGAGGATCTAGTGAATGCCACTGCGGATGGACTCGTTGAGAAGCTGCCGCCCCTTGCTCCTTCGGCAACGATTTCTGGCCCGATTTCGCCATATTTTGTGGAGAAATACGGTTTTTCTCCGACATGTGAGACTGTTATCTGGTCTGGTGATAATCCTTGTAGCCTGATCGGAATGGGCGCAGCTAGCCCCGGTAAGTTGGTAATTAGTCTTGGTACGAGCGATACCGTATTTGCGGCTATGCCTGAGCCTCGGACGGATCCAAATGGCTTTGGCCACGTTTTTGGAAATCCTGCAGGAGGCTATATGAGTCTCATTTGTTTTAAAAATGGCTCACTCGCTCGAGAGGCTGTTAAAGAAGAGTTCGATCTCGGCTGGGAAGCTTTTGAAAAAGAAGGTCTCGCGGCTACTCCTACCGGTAATGGAGGACTCATGATGCTTCCTTTCTACGAACCTGAAATCACCCCCCGTCTTGATACGGGCGGTCCAATTTTTTCTCAGGAAGCAAAGCCGAGTGCTGAGCAATCAGTGCGTGCGGTGCTGGAAGGGCAGTTTTTAAATATGCGCGCTCACTTCGGCTGGCTCGGGGTGGAGCCGACTCGCGTTTCAATTACGGGTGGTGCTTCTGCGAATGATGGAATTGCACAGGTCATCGCTAATGTGTTCGGAGTGCCTGTCGATCGGCTCGATGTGCCAGGTTCTGCCGGAGTTGGAGCAGGCATGCGTGCCGCCCATGCTCTTGGTGGGAATTTGGCAGAGTTAGAAGCCGCCTTTTGTCAGGCAAAAGAAGGTTCGACGATTGAGCCTGAGGCCGGAGCTAAGGCGGTGTATGATGAGATGTTGGTGAAGTTTGAAGGGTTTTTAGGGGAGCAGGGGTAAAGAAGGATTCGCGTCATTTGCGCTCATTCGTTCATCATTCGCGCTAAAAAATAACGATCATGTCAGATTTTTCCGGAGACGATTCTTATGCCGTCATCGGTGCTGCCATGAAGGTTCATAATGAATTGGGAGCAGGCTTACGTGAGAAGCCGTATGAAAATGCTTTAGCGATTGAGCTGCGGACTCAAGGATTTGAGGTGGCGCAACAGCGTTCGTATCCGATTTTTTATCTTAAACATGTAGTCGGAGATTGTCAGCCAGACCTTATCATTAATGAGAGTCTCGTGGTTGATACAAAAGCGATCGACAAGATTGGAGAGAATGAAGTCGCTCAAATGCTGAATTACCTCCGTATTACAGGACTAAAAATAGGACTGGTCGTGAATTTTAAGCCATACAAGCTTGCGTGGAAAAGGGTGGTGAATTCCTAAAAGTTGAAATTTTAGCGCGAATGATGAACGAATGAGCGCAAATGACGCAAATCTTTGATTTTGATTAGTCCTGAAAATGATTTCTCCCATCCAGCACTCCCAATATGTCAGATTTTTTTGACGCCATCGTTTCTCTTTTCCTATAACTACTCCCGAAAGAAATCCTTACTGAAATACTACCATGCCAAGACCAGTCACTCTTTTCACCGGCCAGTGGGCCGATCTTCCGCTCGATGAACTCCTCCCCAAGGTCAAAGAGATGGGTTACGATGGGGTAGAACTCGCCTGTTGGGGAGACCACTTCGATGTGCAGGCCGCTCTCAATGATGACGACTACATCACGAAAAAGTGGGATCTCTTGAAGAAGAATGACCTTTCCTGCTTTGCCATCTCCTCTCACCTCGTGGGGCAGGCGATTTGCGATAATATTGATGAACGGCATGCTTCCATCCTTTCGGAAGAAATTTACGGAGATGGTGATCCAGAAGGGGTGCGCGAGCGGGCTGCGGCGGAGATGATCGCAACTGGGAAAGCGTGTCGGAAATTTGTCGACGCTGGGAAGGACTACATGCAGGAACGTCAGCCACAGTCTGGCATTGGGGCGGTGGTGAATGGTTTCACAGGTTCCAGTATCTGGCATGCCATGTATGCCTTTCCTCCTACCGATCAGGAATTCCTGCAGCGTGGGTTCGATGATTTTGCCCTGCGTTTTGGGCCTATTCTTGATGCTTTTGAAGAAGAGGATGTCAACTTCGCTCTTGAGGTCCATCCGACTGAAATCGCCTTCGATATCGCTTCTGCTAAGCGGGCGCTGGAAGCCATCGAAAATCATAAGCGCTTTGGATTCAACTATGATCCGAGTCATCTCGGGTATCAGGGAGTCGACTATGTGCGCTTCATTCGTGAGTTTGCAGACCGCATTTACCACGTTCACATGAAGGATGCCTGGTGGGGGCACGGTGATGGCACCGTAGGAGTCTTCGGTGGACACACTGATTTCTGTGATGCGCGTCGTCAGTGGGATTTCCGTTCTGTTGGACGTGGTGATATTGACTTTGAAGAGATCATCGTGGCTCTAAATGACATTCAGTATAATGGCCCCCTCTCGGTAGAGTGGGAAGATGGGCGTATGGAGCGCTTCCATGGCGCGACTGAAAGCTGTGCCTTTACGAAGTCTCTCGACTTTCCTCGGAATGAGGGAGGAATGTTTGATTCCGCCTTCGATAACGAAAAACAGTAAGATTTTTATGAAACGTAAAATCAACATGGGCATGGTCGGCGGTGGCCGGGATGCCTTCATCGGAGCAGTTCATCGTATCGCGGCGGCCATTGATCAGCAGGTTGAGCTTGTCTGTGGAGCTTTCAGTTCCACTCCTGAAAAGTCGAAAGCGTCAGGAGAAGACTTCATGCTTTCGCCGGATCGTTGCTACGGAACTTTCGATGAAATGATGGAAAAGGAGTCTGCCTTGCCCGTCGGGGAGCGCATGGACTTTGTCACCATCGTGACTCCTAACCATATGCACTTTCCCGCTGCGAAAGCTGCGCTCGAAGCTGGCTTTCACGTGCTGTCAGATAAGCCAGCGACCTTTACCAAAGAGGAAGCAATCGAGCTCAAGAGCGTGATTGAAAAATCCGGAAAGCTCTACGGTCTCACTCATAACTATACTGGCTATCCGATGATTAAGCAGGCGAAGGAACTCTTCGCTTCTGGTGATCTCGGGAAAATTCGTAAAGTTGTGGTGGAATACCCGCAGGGTTGGCTCGCCACGGCACTTGAGCAGGATGGGGCAAAACAAGCCGAATGGCGCACCGATCCGAAACGTTCTGGCGCAGCAGGCTGCATGGGTGACATTGGAACTCACGCCGAGAATTTAGCGGAGTATGTCACTGGTCTCGAGATCGATGAACTCGCGGCAGATCTCACTGCCTTCGTAGAAGGGCGTCAGCTCGATGATGATGGGAACGTATTGTTACGCTTTAAAGGCGGGGCGAAAGGGGTGCTTCATTCCTCCCAGATCTCCGTAGGTTGTGAAAATAACCTTAGCCTCCGCGTTTACTCGGAAACGGGCGGTATTGAGTGGCACCAGATCGAACCTAATACGCTTCTCGTACATCGACTCGGGGAGCCGACTCAGATTTACCGCACTGGGAATGACTACGTAGGAGAAGCTGCGGCTTACAATAGCCGCACGCCATTTGGTCACCCGGAAGGTTATTTAGAAGCGTTTGCGAACATTTACCGAAACTTCGCCGATCACATTCGTGCTTTTGATGCTGGAGAAACGCCAGATGAAAAGGTGACCGACTATCCTAAGATCGATGATGGGATCCGAGGGATGGCCTTTATCGATGCGGTTGTTGCTTCCTCCGAGGCGAATGCGGCTTGGACGAAAGTTGCGAGCGAGTGAGTGCGTTGTCACTCCTCGTCCTGATGTATTGACACCCAGCTTAGCTAAGCTGGGTGTCAATACATCAGGACGAGGAGTGACAACGCACTCACTCGCTCGCAACT
>CALGMJ010000149.1 GCA_937958875.1 uncultured Verrucomicrobiales bacterium
TTCATGTTGTAAATCACTTTACGTTTCTCCGCGCAGAGGCGGTGATATTTTCTTTCCATAGTCAGTTTATTGCAAAACCAGACTAGAAAAAATCCCGCCTCTGTATCTCTAACAATTATTCGCTAGAATTCTGAAACCGCCACTTACCAAAAACTTGCAATTACCTGAAAATCTCTATGACAAACATTTTTTATGCAACAGCTATTGCGGTGAGCTCTATACAAATCTCACATGCAGCCTTCTCCTGGACTGCAGCATCTGATGACAACTCTGATCCCGGTGGCGGATTCGTTGAGACCGACCTGAGTTCATTCGCTCTCGATGTCACCGATATCGCCGATTTCCCAGCAGCTGGAGATGGCTTCGATCTCAATATTGATGCTGTTGGTGGGAACTTCGACTTAGATGTCAACGGTCAAAATGGAAACAGATCAGCTCGATTTACGATCACTATTCCTGACACTCAATCGAACATTACGGCAGTCAATTTTTCTGTTGCATACGATTCCCCGATTGCTCCTATCAATCCAGGTGGATCAGGTCAGAGCGAAGCGCTTACCTGGCTACAATGGCGCGCGGGTGAAGATATTATCGCCGACTTAGGTATCACTCTTGCTTCTGGTGCATTCGATAACCCAACGATCGTAGCTGGAAATGATAGCACTTTTAACGGTAATGGTAATTTCACGATCAATCCAACAGATGATAGCTTTGGTGCATTTCGTCGGCAGGTTGGAGTCTTCTCAATCGATAATCTGACAACTGATGGCTCCATCTCTGCCATTGATTATACCATCACCCCCGAAGATGGAGGCACATTCGCCCCAGGTTCTATTTTCATAATTACCCTTGATGGTAACCTAGCTGTTCCAGAGCCATCTTCATCAGTATTTTTAGCTCTCGGAGGCCTTGCTTTACTTTCTCTCCGCCGCCGTAAAAGCTAATCTAACCTCTCATAAAATTTCTTTCTTTTAACAAGCTCTCACCTTTCGAGGTGAGAGCTTTTTTGGTTTTAAGAAATCTTACTCGAGCGATAAAAAAAGGTGGATTCCACAGAATGGAATCCACCGTTTAAAAAGTTAGGATCTACACTAAGATTTACTCAGCTGTAGCTTCCTCAGTCTCCTCAACTTCTGTTGGGATAAGGTTCTCGATGTCGACCCACTCGATGTATGCCATCTCAGCGGAATCAGTCATGCGAGCACCCAACTTAGTGATCCGGGTGTAACCACCTGGGCGATCACCAACAGCAGGAGCCACAACGTCGAAAAGACGCTTTACTGAATCCTTCTGACGAAGGAAGGAGTATGCAACACGGCGGTTGTGAACATTGTCCGTCTTAGCAAGAGTGACAAGCTTCTCAACGATTGGGCGAAGGGCTTTGGCCTTAGCTTTAGTGGTGCGAATGCGGCCGTGCTCAACAAGGGCACATGCGAGGTTTGAGACGAGCGCACGACGGTGTCCGTCGCGGCGCTGGAGTCTGACAGTTTTTTTGCGATGTCTCATGGCAGGAATGTTCTGGAGTTAAATTATTGATCGAGGTTCTGAGCGATGAGGTCAGCGAGGCCGACAGGTGCTTCTTCTTCCACACCGAGACGTGGAGTGGCCACACCGCCCATGGCTGCTCCGGAAAGGAGGCTTGGGTCAAGATTCATCCCGAGGCCAAGACCAAGCTCATGAAGCTTGTCCTTAATCTCATTGAGAGATTTCTTACCAAAGTTACGATACTTGAGCATCTCTGCCTCAGATTTCAGCGCAAGCTGACCCACGGAAGTGATGTTCGCGTTATTGAGACAATTCGCCGCACGAACCGAAAGCTCGATTTCATTGACGCTCATATTAAGAAGCTTCTTAAGAGCAGCATTTTCTTCGCTCTGCTCAGCTGGTGCTTCTTCAAATTCGACAGCATTGTCATCGTAGTTCACGAAGACGTCGAGATGGTGACGGAGAATCGCGGATGCCTGGAGGAGCGCATCGTGTGGCTCGATCCGGCCATCAGTCCAGATATCGAGAACGAGCTTATCAAAGTCTGTCATCTGACCAACCCGAGTCGCTTCCACGTGATACTTGACACGAGTTACTGGAGAGAAAATAGAATCAATCGCGATCACTCCGATAGGGGCGCCATCACGCTTGTTCTCATCACCAGTGTTAAAACCACGGCCGATCTGAATTTCAAATTCACAGTCGAATTTGATCTTCTTATCGAGGGTACAGATAATCTGGTCCTTATTGACAACCTCATAGACATTGTCTTCATCAATGTCACCTGCAGTGACAGGGCCTTCTTTGTCCACTTTGATCGTGAGAACACGGGACTCTTTAGAGTGGGCCTTAAATTTAATCTTCTTCAGATTTAGAACGATGTCCGTGACATCCTCAATCACTCCGGGAAGAGTGGCAAATTCATGCTGAACTCCAGCAATACGGACGGAGGTGATCGCCGCTCCTTCTAGGGAGGAAAGCAGCACGCGGCGGAGAGAGTTACCGATAGTGTGGCCGAAGCCCTGTTCAAATGGCTCAGCAGTAAAGCGGCCATAGGTATCGGTAGCAGTATCCTCATCTTTGGTGAGGCGGCTTGGGAGCTCGAAGCGGTTCAGCTTCACAGCATTGTTCTCTTGGACTTCAGTTTCTTCTGACATTATCTTTGTATTTTACCGGGTTTCCCTCTGGCGAGTCATTGAGGCCTTTAAAAGAAAAAGCTCACAGAGGACCGACGGTGATTAAACAGTCTCGCGGGCGCGGAAAAAAACAGTTCTCCCCCGCTCTTGCAAACCTTTTTTCCACGATTCCATCTAACATTCGGTATCAGAGAGTAAAATTAACCCTCTTTTTTGATGATTTTCATGATCATTATGATATCTTCCGAAACTAATCCTATTCCATGAAATCTCGAAAAAATCTGACTCGTTTCACTTATGAGACTACTGCCTTCGAGGGTTGGCGGCTATGCATCAGCCGAGCCGGGACAACCTTTACAAAGTATTTTTCTGACAAAAACTACGGTGGACCACGAAAATCCCTCGCTGTTGCAGAGAAAGCGAGATCCGACCTCGTCGAACTCGTCGACAATTCCCGTAGGATTAACGGGAAGCTGAGTAAATCGACGGTGAATAAAGGGATCAAATTACTCAAAGATCGCTGATCACTACGTGAGTTCAGCGAGTAAGCCCCTCATCAGCGAGTGCCTTCCACCCTCCATAAAGCACCCAGACCTTAAAACCTAACACCTCCGCAAATTCCTGGCGAAGATGTTTCGCGACGGTCTTACTAGTGCCACATTTCTCCGTATCACAGTAGATGACGACGTTTGCACGTGGCTCAAGCGCCTGCACATTCATAAAAGCTTCATCGAGATCAGCCAGATCCTCTTCCTTTTGATCGTTAAAGAGTAAGGATCCCTCGACCCCATTTTTTTCCCACTCCAGCCTTTTACGAGCATCAATCCAGAGCACCTGGTCAGA
>CALGMJ010000150.1 GCA_937958875.1 uncultured Verrucomicrobiales bacterium
TAGCAGTGTTTCTAATGGATTGCCCTTCATTCAATCGTCTTTTTACGTCCTGATGTTTGGCTAGAAAATCTCTGGTCGGAAGAGTGGTGCCTTTCGGCCGTCCGAGCGTTCTCCCCCTGCGCTTGGCTTCTTCCAAGCCGGACTTAATGCGCTCGGAAAGTGTTTCTCTTTCTGAGCGTGCCATTTCGGCCAGTAGCGCAAACATGATGGAAGCGGCTGGATTTCGTTTGCCGTTAGGGAGGAGTGTTTCAATGCCCTGCTGATGCCAGTAGAGAGAAACCTTCAATTCATCCAGAGACTCAACAAAGGCGTGAGCAACGCTGTTCTTTCGAGCCAAACGAGAGACCTCATGAACAAGGACTTTCCTAATGGCTCCAGTTCTCGCCAACTCTTCTACTCGGTGGAGACCTTTGCGGGATTCTTCATCAGCTCCCCCCGAAATGGTTTCACGGCAAATTTCCACCACGGTGTAGCCCTGTTTCAGGGCATAAGCTTCCAGCTCGGTGACTTGTCGGTCGGTTTCCTGTTTGGCTGTTGAGACTCTGACGAGGATTGCGACGGGGAGGGAAGTCGTTGGCATGTCAGATTTTTATCGAGGTGTATTCAAATAATCAAGTGATTTTATGAATACGATTTATGCTTACTTTTCGAACGATGGACAAACTCGCCTTAGCTTTGAAAGAGGTGAGGATTTTTTGAACACGCTTTGGGATCAATCTTCAAGAAGTTCAGCAACCTTCTCGGATCGTTTATCTTCAAGACTCTTGTCGAACATGCCGTCTTCCAATTCATTAAACGAGGTTAAGACGAGGAGATATCCATGCAGAGCGTGCACAAATAGTCCCCAGCCTAGAATCGAGAGCCAAAGCGAGATTGGGTGACTGTCGCCAACAAGTGGAAACACGCTCATCGCTGTTGCCGTGGCAACGCAGTAGAAAATGTATGATGTCAGTCGATCTCTGCATCTCTGAAACAGGCTACGCATTTTAGCCATCTGTCTGCTCGAAAAATGAGGTCCGATCATTGCCTCAACTAATTTGAATCGGAGATTAAAAGCAGCGATTATAAATCCGGTGACGACAAACGCAGTCTGCTTTAGACCATTAAGAGCGTTTTCTAATGTAATTATCTTCCAGTGCTCAATGCAGATCCACAAAATCCCCATACTCAACGCAAATACGATGAGCTTAGCAGTCTTGCCTGTTAGCCATTTTGACATAAGCGGTTTAAACAGGGATCTCTCCTCCTTTGATCTTCTCTCTAAGCCATTCGGTGATTGCTGAATAAACGGAGTCGGCAGAAATGACCCCGCTATAAAAATCGACTTTGATTTTTCCCTTTAGGATGAGGCTAGCGCCATTGTGGCTCTGGTTTTTCGTATTTGTGAAAGTGACCTTCTCAAAATTTTCTTCACCTAGTGCGGTCGCCATTTTTAATACGAGTTCTTGTGCGTCCTCGGCCTTTCTCTTTTTCACCCGTATGAGAAGATCGAATGATACATCGTCAGGATCTACATTCTCAAAGAGGTCCTTAACCTTTTCGTCTTTGCTAGCCAAGCCTTTCAGCCACGAAGGATTCAGTACGTAAGATTCCTCAGACGAAGATTTTTTTCCTTTTTTCTCTTCAGACTCTGAACTTTTGTCCGCAACAACCTTAAAATCGTCAGAAATTTTAATCTGATTTACGGGCGTTTTTTCCAAGAAGGTTTTAGCTTCTTGCGTCAGTTCCTGTTTGAGAAAGATTGTTCCTCCTTCAGGGAAAGAACTGAGGTGCTCACTGAACAACCACTCAAGATGTTCTTTTAGCTGTTTAGCCTTTAGTGAGACCGATTGAACAACTGCCAAGTGATCGTCGATGGCCGTAAAGTAGAGTGCTCCCTCGATAACCTCTCTCGGCCAGCCCTCTTCAGATTTTTTTACCGGAGCACTTTCCACACGTCCGTCGTGATCTTCTTCCGGACTCACGAAAAGGTGTTGATGGCGTCCTTTTTCATACATGACCAAAGTTCCACAGACCCCATTTTTACCCTTTTTGGACACAGATGTCAGAACTTGTCTGTGGTCACTGCCCGCAGTTGGACTCCAGGTTCTAGCCTCTTCCTGTATCGCTGTGCATACCTTCTTTATGGCCTTAGCGGCGTTTAGCCCCTCTACCTCAGTATTTAGTGAGAAGTAGCTAACGGTTCGCTCTTTCGTAGTTTTAGCCATTTTTGTTCTCTGGTTGTTTGTGGACAGTGAATCTTGAAAAGGAGGAGCTGCACGACACAGTATATCTCCAGAGAGTTAGTAAGTGGCTTTGCAACCGGTTGCAAATCTACATTTTCTCTCGGCGAAGCAAGGGAGCCAGACCGAAAGGGAGGAGCTGTAATTTTTCGATGGCCTTTTTGAGCACTTGCAGGTCATAACCGTTACCATAGCTGCTTTCTGAACTTCTTTTACTACTGGACTCTACCCAGCCTCCCAAGGCCTCCATAATCCGAGTCTCAATCCCAGCGTCGCGACCAGCTCTGGTGAATGAGTGGCGGAAGGAATGAAGAGTCTTGTCTCTGTTCTCAAGTGAGTCGCCTATCGTCACTGTTTTTCGTAAGCGGGAGAACCACTTACTCACAGAGTCGGCCATGGAGCCTCGGTTCGTTTTTCCAAGAGTTGGAAAGAGCCATGTTTCGTTAGTCTTCTTTTGTTCCTCTACGAAGGCTATAAATCCTGTTTCAAGGAATTGGTCACTGAAGGGAATTCGCCTGATGCTCTGTGAGGTTTTGAGCTGCTTCACGACTTCCCCGGCATCATTGGTCTTACGAATGTCTAAGAACCTGATTCCTTTTTCTTCTTTGATGTCCTCGACAAGTAGTTGGGCTGCCTCATTGGCCCTCATACCGTGGAAGAAGCACAATAGAGGAATCCAAAAGCGAGGGTAGTATTTTGGGTGATGGCGGTTATTGAGAAAGTCAGGGAGTGAGAAAAGCTTGGTAAGCTCTTCTGGCGAGAACACGACCGCATCTTTTTCTTTGACCTCTGGTAATCGATTGGAAACAGCCCGCTTCTTAACAGGGTTTGATGAGATCCAGTCTAGTTCTTTTGCATGGCGAAACATTGCGGAGATGCCTTGCAGATGGTCCCGCTGCGTCTTGGGAGAAATGAGTCGTGGAGAGTCTTTTTTTTCTTCAAGAATCGCCGCTTCTTTTAGAGAGGTGTTTGGATAAATCTTCGTGGCATTAATTGGAATCTGACCAAGGAAATCAGCCAATGCTTGCGCTTGCTCAACTGCTATCGAAGAGAGTGGAGACGATGCGCCAAAGAAATCTCTCAGAATACGGAATTGCATTGAGTAAGTGGCAAGAGTTCCGGCTGATACTCCGGTCTTCTTTTTGTCCATTTGATACTTTAAGCAAAGATCGTCGATGGTGTGTTGAACCTTGAGTCGAGGGGGGGCACTGGAGAAGGCGTGGAGATCGGAAAATAGGCTATTGGCTTTCAAGGAATGGTCTTGTCTCTCGAACATTTCAAGGGACCGTCTGACCAATTCCAGCTCTGCCTCCTTCAACAAGATGGCAAAACTTCCCAATGATGCGCCGTCTGTATCGATGCCTTGGCTTTCTAGGATCTGCCTCGCTTTGTTTTCCCAGTCCGCTGAGCTAACTTCCTCGCAGTCGGCTAGTGAAGCGTATGTCGCACGCTCGTCTTGGAGTCTTTCGGCTTTCTCTGTCGGTTCTGCATTTGACGAAATTTCCTCACGATAGAGGGCTAGAGATTTCTCTCTACTAATGAACCAGCGGAAGATGATGTCCCTTCGCTGGCTGTCTGTCAGAGTTTCATACGAGAAGCCTGTGCTCTTTTTGGATTCCTTGCCTTGAAGCTCATTTTCTAGCCGCTCAACCTCCAACTGGAATTCGAGCGTTACTCTAGCCCACTGAGCTTGCGCCTTTTTCCTGTCTCTTGTTCTCAAGCTACGTTGGAACTCTTTCTTTTTCATCGCCAAGCCCCGGACGATGGACGTGGGATAGCGAGCGCGGAAATAGTAAACACCATTTCGGCATTGAAGTTTAGGGGTTTTTGGCACGTCGTCAGAGTCGTTTTGTGTGACACCATTGTGTGACAGACTCATTTTCTAACGTGCTGATTATCAGTTTCTAACTTGCTCTAAGTGAGTTAGAGGGAAGGTGGCGGAGAGGGAAGGAAT
>CALGMJ010000151.1 GCA_937958875.1 uncultured Verrucomicrobiales bacterium
GATCATAATGGAAAAATCAGACACAAAGGATCTCCAGGTGCCTTCGTAGAATTGGCTGTCGAGGCTCTTCTTGATGGTAAGAAGTAGGCCTGATGAGGGGAAGCTGACCTTGTGCTTCCAATTGGCATCAGCCAGTCTTCATCTGTGAGAGTTTTACAGGTCGTTTTTTTACAACTGTTTCTTCTCCCTTTTCTATCTGCTCAGGAATGGGCGTTTGAGTTTGGGGCGAGTGGGCCGATTGCAGACATTGTTTATGATGGAGAGAAGTTTGCCGCTATCAATGCGTCAGGGAAGGTGCTGACCTCGCCTACGGGGCGTAATTGGACTCGGCTAGAGTCGGGGCCCTCGCTTATTGGGACTGTTGGACGCGCCGTTGCGGTGGGAGACCAATATTTCGCAAATTGGACAAGTGGTTATTGGAGCTCGACAGATCTTATCAATTGGACCCCAGTCGAGGGGCCTATAGAAGGAACTCAGTCGACAAACGTGGCTTTTGATTTTGCACATGGGCGCTACATCGGGCTTTCATTGTCGGGCAATATCTATCATTCAGTCAACCGAGTCGACTGGGTAGCTGCTCAATTACCGTCAGGGTTTGTTGCGAGAGATCTAGAGCTTGGAGAAAATTTTTCTGTCGCTCTATCCTCGATTGAGGAGGGCGGGATTTTAACGTCTACGGACGGGATCACTTGGACTCCAAGAAGAGTGACTAATCCGCAAGGTGGTGCGCTAAACGAAATGTTTATCCCACGAATTGCGGCCAGAAATGGCTCGGAGATAGTGGTTCTTACGAGGGATTTTGTCGCACGGAGTGCCGATGGGGTGACGTGGACTGCACGCTCCATCCAGACTGCGGCTGGTCAGGCAGTGTATGAGGATTTTGTGATCGCGAATGGGATCTACATTGCGGTGTCTTCGACTGGATCAGAAATATATACCTCTACTGATGAAGGGCTCAATTGGGTTACTACTCCATTGGAAGAAATGGGGTCTGTAGATACGGTAACGGCGCTGGCTTCTGGCGGCGGGACCTTTTTAGCAGGAGGCTCACGAGGTGGAGTTTACCGGTCTGCTGATGGTTTAAACTGGGAACAGGTTGTTAGAGCGGGCCCATTTAGTAAGTCGGAATTTCGTCAAAAATTAAGCTATCAAGAGGGACGGTTTCGTTCCCTCCAAGTTCGTTCGATATTAGACTCCGAATTCGGTCTCGATTGGGACGTAGATCAGGAATTCGGCAATGATTATCTCTTTCTGAACAAGCTTCTCTTTGCGGACGATCAATGGGTTCTTGTGGGGAGCAGAGGTAATATCGCCTCTGGAGGTGAGATTGAAAATCTGGAGCTTCGGCGGAGCCGTGATAATGGCGATGAGGATTATTTCTTCGATGATCTGGCCTATGGAAACGGGCGCTGGGTCGCGGCGACACGTTCTAATGTGTTTGTGACTTCTTCGGATGGGATCACTTGGACAGATCTAATTCCGAATTCTGACTTAGATTTTCGAAGGGTGACTTATGGGAATGGCATTTTCATCGCCTACCGTGAGGGTCGGGAGGAGTTTTTGCGAAGTGTGGATGGATTAAGCTGGTCTGATGAAACGACCGCAGATTTCACCTTCCCTGATCCTGACGAATCGTTCGATGACCTCTCTGAGTTGAAATTTCTGAACGGGCAATTTTTGAATGTTAACCGTCGAGAGTTGCACACTTCTACCGATGGGAGCGCTTGGGTGCTGGCGTATCAGTTCTCGGATATCATCAGAGATATTGCTTATGATCCTGTGACTGAATTTTACATGGCCGTGGGTAGTGCAGAAGGGGGTTATTTTACCTCAAAAGATCTTTCTGGTCCGTGGGTGAGACAGGAGATTCCCTTCGTGGAAGAGTTCTCTGAAGTCGCTGCGGGCGGTGGGTATTTCACACTTTTGAGTATTTCCCAGCGGACTTTTACGGTAGCTCCAGCAATTGAACCTGAATTGACCATTAATCTGCTCACGCCAAGCCGGGCACAATTATCGTGGAAGGTGAGTCAGTTGCAGTCGGGGAATATCACGGAGAATCATGATCTTGGGAATGTGTGGGAACTGAGCACCTTAGAAAATGTCTCTCATGTGGGTGAGCGAATGACGGGTGAAGTTGAAATCACCTCCTCAAACCGAAAGACCTTTTATCGTTTCGAGGAGAATTAGGGTTCTCGAAACTAAATTCAGGAGCACAAAAAACGCCTCCCTTTTCTGAGAGGCGTTTCTATTGCTTTACTAAGCAAAAATTGAACGATGGATTTCTGCCAGCGGCTTGTGACTCAAGGACCATGATCTCAATTCCGCACTGAGCGGCGAGATCGTGGTTTGAAAGAATTTGCTGAGGAATTTAGTTCGAAGTCAGCTTGATTTGCTGAGCTTTGAGCCCTTCTCCAGAAACGGTGAGTGTGATTTCTCCGGCTTCAGTAGTCGTCTGCACGAGGGCGACGAGCTTTCCACTGAAGAGTTTCATCGTGGGTTTATGGAACATTTCCAGGGAGGTGGCATCCCCATTACACGCAGCACGATAGGTGCCCTTACCAGTGACCTGGAAGTTCAGCTGATTGGTCGCGGTGGGGCATGGGAGTCCGTCTTTATCTAGGACGGAAACGGTTACGAAGGCGAGATCATCACCATCAGCCTGAAGCCTCGTGCGGTCAGCTTCGAGAATAAGCTGATGGGGTTTACCGGCGGTTTTGATTTCTTTTTCAGCAGCAGGTTTGCCATTTTTATCTAGGGCGACGACTTTCAGCGTTCCTGGCTCATACTTCACGTCCATCCACATGAGGCGGTAACGATTCTGAGGTGTGCTCTTATTTTTCTTTTGAATGCCGAGGCTTTTGCCATTGAGGAAAAGTTCGGCGCTGTCGTAGCTCGTGTAGACAAAGACGGGCGTAATCTCACCCTCGCGGCCTTCCCAGTTCCAGTGAGGAAGCATGTGAAGAGTGGGTTCTGAGGTGTTCCAGCGACTGCGGTAGAGGTAGTAGCGATCCTTTGGAATACCGGCGAGATCACAGATACCGAAGTAGGAACTGCGGGAAGGCCATTTACGGTCGTATGGGGTAGGTTCACCGAGGTAGTCGAAACCGGTCCAGACAAATTCGCCGATGACCCAGTCCTTATCATCCTGAAGGACGAAGTCGTCATCTGGGACGTTTGACCAGCTACAGCGTTCGAGATCGTACGAAGAACACTGGAGGTCAGGGTATTGCTTCATGTTCCCTTTTTCGACAGGGAATTTATAAATGCCACGGGAGCTGATGGTGGAAGCCGTTTCAGATCCGAGGAGGAACCCTTGGGGGAACTTCTCGTAGGCTTCCTCATAGAGGTGTACGCGGTAGTTCAGGCCGGGAATATCCATGATGGCGCCGAAGCCATTTTCCATGACGGCCTTCACCTGGTCCATCCCTACGGTGACAGGGCGGGTGGGATCTTCCCGGTGGAAGATGTCTTGGAGCCACTTAGCACGCTTCACGCCGATGCTGCCGTGCTGGTCTGGGACTTCATTTCCAGAACTCCACATGATGATGCATGGGTGGTTCCGAGTGGCGTGGATCAAGTTGACGACATCTTTCTCAGCGTCTTTTTCGAAGAAGCGGTTGTAGCCATTTTTGACTTTTGGTTTTGCCCATTCATCAAAGCTTTCGGCGAGGAAAAGGATGCCCATTTCATCGCAGAGTTCGAGTTGTTCGATGGAAGGCATATTGTGAGCACTGCGGATGGAGTCGCAGCCCATGTCTTTCATGATTTGGATCTGGCGACGGAGTGCAGCGCGGTTGACGGCAGCGCCGATGGGGCCGAGATCGTGATGGAGACAGACGCCTTTGAATTTGCGGACTTTGCCATTGAGACTAAAGCCGGTACCCGCTTCGTATTTAATAGTGCGGATTCCAAAGGTGGTGGTGACTTCATCCTTGAGGGTATCTCCGAGGTAGACGCGACTAATCGCTTTGTAGAGGGAAGGGGATTCTGGGCTCCATAGTTTTGGATTAGGCACGGAGATGTTTTGTTCAAATTCTTTTCCGAAGGGAGCGCTGGCCTGTTGGGAGAGGATCGTTTTTCCGGCGGGGTCGACGATGCTGGTGACAAGCCGGACGCTATCGCCGCTGACTTTCGTTTTGACGTTCACTTTAGCATATTGCTCGGTGACGACTGGGGTGGTGATAAAGGTGCCCCATTGGTCGATGCTCTCTGGATTTTTAACGATGAGCTGAACTTTGCGGTAAAGTCCTGCCCCAGGATACCAGCGGGATGAGAGCTCACGGTTGGTGAGTTGAACCGAGAGAGTGTTTTTCTTTCCAGAGAGGAAGTCTTCGGTGATGTCGAAGTGGAAGTAATTATATCCGTAGTTCCACTCGCCGATTTTTTTTCCATTCAAGAAAACACGGGGTTCACTCATAGCGCCTTCGAAGAGGAGGGTGACGCGCTGGCCGGGCTGATAGTCAGGCAGAGTGAAGGTGTTCCGATACCAAGCTTCCCCAATGTGAGGGAGAGCACCGGTGCGGCCTGTTTTTTCCGTAGGAGTTTTTTCGCCGTTTTGCCAGATGGCAACGATTTGCTTGTCGACTTCCTTGTCGAAGGGGCCGGTGATGGCCCAATCATGGGGAACGGTGACTTTCTCCCATGAGGAGTCATCAAAAGCGGGTTCGATCGCTTTAGGATGGGATCCTTTTTGAAAGGTCCATCCGTCCTTTAAGAGAGTGACGGAGCGGGTTTGAGCTGAGGCGAGCTGAGCTAGCGAGAGCAGCAGACTGAAGGTCAAGATTAGGTGATTCATCTGAAGTAAGAGTGAAACGAAGAAAGATAGGACAATCTTCCGACGGATTTATGGCGCACTCTTACGGGACTGCAACGGTGAACTCAGGCTGTGTGACAGCTGGGGGGAATTTTTTGCGACAGAAAGGGGGGATGGCGACCACAGAAATGTTGATTCTGGGTTTCCCTATGATCTCACAATCAGAAAGAAGGGACCCGTGATGAGTCCCTTCTGGAGATGAGTTTTACTTAGAAGCAAGTTGAGGCTCGGCGGGCTTTTCTTCATCCTTGGTCGGAGCCACCATGCTGCGGTTTGGCTCCTGAGGGCTCATGCCGAGCTTGTCGATGAGGGCGAGGTCTTTTTCGACGGCCGGATTTTTTGCAGTGAGGAGTTTGTCTCCGTAGAAGATGGAGTTTGCGCCAGCGAAGAAGCAGAGGGTCTGCGCTTCTTCAGAGAGATTGGTCCGGCCGGCGGAGAGGCGGACTTTAGCCTTTGGGATCGAAATCCGGGCGATGGCGATGATACGAACGAGTTCGAAGACGTCAACATTATGCTGCTCAGCGAGTGGGGTGCCGGGCATGGGCATGAGGGAGTTAATGGGGACGGACTCGGGCTGCGGGTTGAACTCAGAGATAACTTCGAGCATTTTCAGCCGATCTTCGGTCGTTTCGCCGAGGCCGAGGATGCCACCGCAGCAAACGGACATACCAGCATCCTGCGCGTGGCGGATGGTGTTAAGGCGGTCTTGGAAG